>JBQCHA010000268.1:0-14540 GCA_051955175.1 Sphingomonas sp. | reverse complement strand
GCCAGTTGCGTCGTCCCATTGTTGGCTACTCCTCTTGTTAGTGCCAACCAGGACATCAAGCGCCTTCTGGTGCGGACGTCAAAAGAAGAAGTGGCCAACCAGAAGAATTCGGCTCTGGTGAGAAAGTGGTCGCTCTGTTCCAGTTCTGGTGTTTGATGGTCTGGCATGGACAGCAAGGAACAGACCATGCCGCAGATCGATTTCGAGCAGCTTTGCCAAGAAGCACAAGAGTTCCTGGATTATGATCCGCGCTTCTTCGACAGCGAAGAGGGCTCATTTGAGTGGTGGGGCAAGCGGGTGTATTTTGTGAAGTCGGAGGACTTCTTTACGCTGGACGTGGAGGGCGTAGAAGTTACCTGCGGACGCCCCTAAGACGCTCAACACGATAGCAAGAAGGGAAGCGCGCTACGCTGGCGCGCTCATCCTGTCTCGGCCCTTAAAGAGCTTTGCGCCGCTTCTGCCGGGTAATCACCTTGTCCACCGATGCGTTCAGGATGGGATCGGTGGTCAGCAGTCCGCTCCGCATTACCTCATCGCCATCTACGATCTGCTTTAACACGCCAACCGAACCCAAGCATTCGCCCTGATCGTTGAACCGGAATGCCATCCCACCCGCACCGGCAAGCACCGCAATAGCCGTCCGATCTGCGTGGAAGTGGACAAAGCCCACAACTTCGCGAAGGGCCACAGTCACCCTAGAGCGGGCATCATAGCGCACCTCTTCATCGGCAGCATCGAGGGCGCTCCTGACCTTGTTGACCCTTCGTAGATGCTCGCTGGGGCTCACTTTGCCCTTTGCGGCTATAAGTTCGGATTTCAGGCTAGCGGCCGACTTTGCTTCCGCATCGGCTTCCGCTTGTGAGGCCAACCACTTCTCTTTCGCCTGTGGGTTGCCTGTCTCCATGAACAATTCCATCGCGCGTTCCGCGCGGGTGGTCTTGTGCTGTAGCTCGCGTTCGCTGATCGCCACGGCCTGTGTCAGCTTGCCGACCTGATCCGGCATTGTGAAATAGGCATCATCAAGCGCGAGGGGCAAAATGGCGTCGAGCACCGCGTCCTGTATGTTGCGGTAGTTGAAGTGGTTCCCATTCTGGCATCCGCGTCGGCGGAGATAGCTATCGCAGACGAGGTAGCTTTCGTCGGCTCCAACCGTCCAAACGCGCTCACCCTCCCGATTGAGCTTCTTCGACCCCGCGGATGCCTTCTTGATGAAGGTCATGCTGGAATAGCAGGAGCCGCATTTACCGATGCCGCGTAGCAGGTTGTTGAGCGTCGATTTGCGACCAACCTGCTTGACCACCTGACGCTTGCGGCTCTGAATGATGGCGAACTGCGCTTCCGCGATGATAGGCGGGAAATAATCGGGGATGGGTTCACCAATCGGCTTCCGGCGATCATCGCCCCGCGCTTTCGTATGGGGCTGATATTCACCGATGACGGCGGGGTTATCCAATATCTTCTGAACGTAGCTGTCGTGCCAGCCATTACCCTTGCTCTTGCCCCGGCCCCAAGGCTCAATTCCTTCAGCGTTCAAGCGCCGCGTTATCGTCCGCCGGCCATCACCGCGCTCAGCTTCGTTGAAGATGCGCCGCACGATTTCGGCGCGTTCCTCAACGATGTCCCACTTTCCGGTTTCATTGTTCAACTTCAACCAGGCTGGGCCGACGCTGGTAAAGGCGATCTTCTGGCCTTCAACTCGGGCCTTGCGCTTTTCTCGCCAGCTCTTTGCGATCCGATCGCTCTTGTGCTGGCTTTCCGAGTAGGCACGGAAGGCGTTGAAGACGATGCTGATGATACCAAGTTGATTGACCCGCAATTGCTCCTTGCTGATCGTCAGGCTGTCGTTCGCGGTCACGATGGTAAGGCCCGCTTCAACGACGCGGAATATCCACGTCATCACGTCCATCGGAGCCATTCTGGAGACGCGATCTAGCTGCTCGACCACCAGCACCGTACCGGGCGGATAATGCCCTTCCTCGAACCGTCGCGAGAACTGACCCAGCGCACCAGTCTTGATGTTATCGCCGGTGTAGGCGCTCTTGCCCTCGTCCTTTAGTATCTCGATAACCGGCCACGCCCTATCGGCGCAGAATGCTTGGCAATCGGTAAGCTGGCGTTCGAGCGTTGACCCTTTGCTCTGTTCGAGGGAGGACCAACGGGCATAAATCACAGCGTTCATAGCGTCTCCAACTCGGGTGTAATCCAGAGTTGTTAATGCGCTACAAACGGTTGATGGTCGGGCCGCCCGGCGCCGGCAAGTCGCTGCTTGCCTCCTGCCTGCCGGGTATCCTGCCGCCGCTCGATGCCGCCGAGGCGCTGGAGGTGTCGATGGTGCAATCGGTCGCCGGGACGCTCGCCGGCGGACGGCTGACGCGCAGCCGGCCGTTTCGCAACCCCCATCATTCGGCGTCGATGGCGGCGCTGACCGGCGGCGGGCTCAGGGTGAAGCCGGGGGAGGTGAGCCTCGCCCATCTCGGCGTGCTGTTCCTCGACGAACTGCCCGAATTTCAGCGGGCGGTGCTCGATTCGCTGCGTCAGCCGATCGAAAGCGGCGTGGTGACGGTGGCGCGCGCCAATGCCCATGTCACCTTCCCGGCGCGCGTGCAGTTGGTCGCGGCGATGAATCCGTGCCGCTGCGGGCATCTCGGCGATCCCGCGCTCGCCTGTGCCCGCGCCCCGAAATGCGCGGCGGATTACCAGTCGAAAGTGTCGGGCCCGCTGCTCGATCGCATCGACCTCCACGTCGAGATGGCGGCGGTGAGCGCCGCCGACCTGGTGCTGCCGCCGCCGACCGAAGGCTCGGCCGAGGTCGGCGCCCGCGTGGCGACGGCGCGCGCGGTACAGACGCAGCGCTACCGCGACGCGCCGGCACGCACCAATGCCGAGGCGGACGGTGACCTGCTCGAGGCGATCGCCACGCCTGACGAGGCCGGCCGCCGCCTGCTTGCCCAGGCCGCCGAGGCGACGCGCATGTGGGCGCGCGGCTATACCCGCGTGCTGCGCGTGGCGCGGACCATCGCCGATCTCGCGGGGGCCGACGGCATCGCGCGGCTTCACGTCGCCGAGGCGCTCAGCTATCGCCGCCGCGCGCCGGTCAACTGATCGCCGGCACCGCTTGCCGAGTGCTCCCGCATCGGCTAGCGCTGCCGATCCGCTGCCCCTGTGGCGAAATTGGTAGACGCGCTCGACTCAAAATCGAGTGCCGCAAGGCATGCTGGTTCGAGTCCGGCCAGGGGCACCATTTCCGGTCAAGATCGCGACGCGCCCGACCGCCCCTGCGGCAACGGTCGTCATGGCGAGGGGTGCCGGACAAGGCCGTTGGGTGCGTGAAACCATCGGCCGATCCGGCTGGTTGACGTGCCGATAACCGCCGATCCGTGCTGCGACTCCGATGGCCGCCGTGCGATATTGCTTTGACCACGCGGCAGTCGGCGCCGCGGCTTTTTCCGATTGCGAGTATGATGCCCTTTTCCACTCTTCCGCCCGTCCTTGCCGAGGCGCTTACCGAACGCGGCTTTGCCGCACCCACCGCAGTACAGGCCGCCGTCCTGGCGCCCGATGCCGAGGGGCGCGACCTGATCGTCTCGGCGCAGACCGGCTCGGGCAAGACCGTCGCGTTCGGCCTGGCCTTTGCCGGCGACCTGCTCGGCCCCGACGCCACGCTGCCGCGCGCCGCGGCGCCGATGGCGCTGGTGATCGCGCCGACCCGCGAGCTCGCGCTGCAGGTCAGCCGCGAACTCGCCTGGCTCTATGCCAAGGCCGGGGCGCGGATCGCGACCTGCGTCGGCGGCATGGACGCCTCGAAGGAACGGCGCGCGCTCAATGGCGGCGCGCATATCGTCGTCGGCACGCCCGGCCGCCTGCGCGATCATCTCGAACGCGGCGCGCTGGACCTGTCGGCGCTGAAGGCGGGGGTGCTCGACGAAGCCGACGAGATGCTCGACATGGGCTTCCGCGAGGACCTCGAGGAAATCCTCGACGCGACGCCGGCCGAGCGGCGCACCTTGCTGTTCTCGGCGACGATGCCCAAGCCGATCGTGGCGCTGGCGCGGCGCTATCAGCGCGACGCGCTGCGGTTGTCGACGGTCGGCGAGGATCGCGGCCATGGCGACATTACCTATCAGGCGGTAACGGTGTCGCCGGCGGAGATCGAGGCGGCGGTGGTCAACCTGCTGCGCTTCCATGAGGCGGAGACCGCGATCCTGTTCTGCGCCACGCGCGATAACGTGCGCCGTCTCCACGCGATGCTGCAGGAGCGCGGCTTCGCGGTGGTCGCGCTGTCGGGCGAGCATTCGCAGTCCGAGCGCAACCATGCGCTGCAGGCGCTGCGCGACCGGCGGGCGCGCGTCTGCGTCGCCACCGATGTCGCCGCGCGCGGCATCGACCTGCCGAGCCTCAGCCTCGTCATCCATGTCGAGATCCCGCGCGATGCGGAGACGCTGCAGCATCGTTCGGGCCGCACCGGGCGCGCCGGCAACAAGGGCACGGCGGTGCTGATCGTGCCTTATCCGCGGCGGCGACGCGTCGAATCGATGCTGCGCGGCGCGCGGATCAATGCGGCATGGATCGACGCGCCGACGTCCGAAGCGATCCGCGCGCAGGATCGCGAGCGGCTGCTGTCCGCGCTGCTCGCGCCGGTCGAGTTCGACGAGGAAGATCGTGCGCTGGGGCAGCGGCTGCTTGCCGAACGCTCGCCCGAGGATATCGCCGCGGCGCTGGTCCGCGCGCATCGCGCGTCGATGCCGCAGCCCGAGGAGATGATCGAGAACACGCCCGACGCGCGCCGCGCCGCCCAACAGGAGCGCCACCGCGCCGGCTTCGAGGACGTCGTGTGGTTCAGCATCGACATCGGCCGCTGCCAGAATGCCGATCCGCGCTGGCTGCTGCCGCTGCTGTGCCGCCGCGGCCATATCACCCGCAACGAGGTCGGCGCGATCCGCATCGGCGCCAACGAGACGCATTTCCAGGTGCCGCGCGCGATCGCCGGCAAGTTCAACGCCGCGCTCGCCCGCACCGCTGGTGAGGATGGCGAGGAAGGCGTGCGGATCGAGCCGTCCGATGGCCCGCGCGAAGCCGCGCGCGGCAATCGCGAGGGGCGGCCGCGCCCCGCGGCGGCGCCGCATCGCGCGCAGCCGTTCCGTCCCGGCGGGCCGAACCGCAAGGGTGGCGGCAAGCCGCCGCAGGGCCGCAAGCCGCGCGGCCGCGGTCCGGCATGACGATCCGCATCCTCGTCGACGCCGATGCCTGCCCGGTAAAGGACGAGGTGTACAAGGTCGCCTGGCGGCACGAAGTGTCGGTCGCGATCGTCAGCAACAGCCGGTTGCGCGTGCCCGATCACCCGATGATCGAGCGCGTGACGGTCGACGACGGCTTCGACGCGGCGGACGACTGGATCGCCGAAGCGGCGGACGGCGAGAGCATCGTCATCACCGCCGACATCCTGCTCGCCGACCGCTGCCTGAAGGCCGGCGCGAGCGTGTTGGCGCCGACCGGCAAGCCGTTCACCGCCAACTCGATCGGCGGTGCGATCGCCACCCGCGCGATCATGGCCGACCTGCGGGCCGGTGGCGATCAGCTCGGCGGGCCGGCGCCGTTCGGCAAGGCCGACCGGTCGAGCTTCCTGCAGACGCTGGATACGGCGATCGTGCGGCTGAAGCGGCGCTGACGCGGGCCTCCTCATTGCGAGCGTAACGACGCAATCCAGCGCCGCGCGCGTGCCCCTGGATTGCTTCGTCGCCTTTGGCTCCTCGCAATGACGAGTGGGCCGCTCAGGCTGCGAGCGTCTCGAGCGCCTCGCTTGCTTCCAGCCACGCCATTTCGGCGGTCGCGACCTGCGCATCAAGCTCGGCGCGACGCTTCATCAGATCGGTCATCGACGTACCAGCGGACGGGTCGGCCATCGCGTGATCGATCGCGCTCAATTGTTCGGAGAGGCGGGTGAAGTCGCTTTCCGCGGCCTTGGCACGTTGCCGCAATTCCTTCTCGCGTTCGCGCGTTTCGGCGGTGCGGCGTTCCTTCTTGTCGGCTTTCTCCGCCTTCGGTTCGCCACTCAGCACCAGCGCGATGTAATCGTCGACCGAGCCGTCGAACTCCTTCGCGGTGCCGCCGTCGACCAGCACCAGCCGGTCGGCGGTCATCTCGATCATGTGTTTGTCGTGGCTGACGATCACCACCGCGCCGGTGTAGGCGTTGAGTGCCTGGATCAGCGCCTCGCGCGCATCGACGTCGAGGTGGTTGGTCGGCTCGTCGAGGATCAGCATGTGCGGCGCGTCGCGGGTGATCAGCGCCAGCGCGAGGCGCGCCCGTTCGCCGCCCGACAGCTTGCCGACCTGGGTTGTCGCCTTCTGGCCCTGAAACCCGAAGCGGCCGAGCTGCGCACGCACCGCGCCCTGCGTTGCCCCCTTCATCATCAGCGTCATGTGCTGCAGCGGCGTCTCTTCGCGGTCCAGCTCCTCGACCTGATATTGCGTGAAATAGCCGACGCGCATCTTGCCGGTCGCGGTGATGCCGCCCTCCATCGGCGCCAGCTGCGCGGCGAGCAGGCGGGCCAGCGTCGTCTTGCCGTTGCCGTTGCGGCCCAGCAGCGCGATGCGATCGTCGGGATCGAGCCGCAGGTTGAGCCGCCGCAGGATCGGCGTCTCGCCATAGCCCACCGTCGCCATGTCCATCGTCACCAGCGGCGGGCGCAGCTCGTCGGGATCCGGGAAATCGAAGCTCAGGCTGGGGTCGTCGATCAGCTCGGCGATCGGCTGCATCTTGGCCAGCATCTTGGCGCGCGATTGGGCCTGTTTGGCGGTCGAGGCGCGCGCCGAATTGCGCGCGACATAATCCTGCAGCTTCTCCCGCTCGGCCTGTTGCTTGGCGCGCGCCGAGGCGATCTGCGCCTGCCGTTCGGCGCGCTGCTTCTCGAACGCGTCGTATCCGCCCGGGTACAGCGTCAGCTTGCCGCCCGACAGATGCAGGATGTGATCGACGACGTTGTTGAGAAAATCGCGCTCATGGCTGACGAGCAGGATGGTCGCCGGATAGCTCTTGAGGAAATCCTCGAGCCACAGCACCGCCTCGAGATCGAGGTGGTTGGAGGGTTCGTCGAGCAGCAGCACGTCGGGCTGCGAGAACAACAGGCTGGCGAGCGCCACGCGCATCTTCCAGCCGCCCGAGAAACTGTCGAGCGGGCGTTGCTGCGCCGCCTCGTCAAAACCGAGGCCGATCAGGATGCGGGCGGCGCGCGCCTCGGCGGTATAAGCGTCGATCGCGATCAGCCGCTCATAGACGTCGCCCAGGCGATCGGGATCGGTGCAAGTCTCGCTCTCGGCCATCAGCGCGGTGCGCTCGGTATCGGCGGCAAGCACCGTTTCCAGCGGCGTGGCGTCGCCCGCCGGCGCTTCTTGCGCGATATAGCCGAGCCGCGTGCCGCGCGGCATGTCGATCGATCCCGTGTCGGGCTCGATCCCGCCGGTGATCGTGCGGACCAGCGTTGTCTTGCCGGCACCATTGCGCCCGATGAGGCCGATGCGGCCGCGCGGCGGCAGCCTGGCAGTGGCACCATCGATGATCGTGCGTCCGCCGAGGCGCACGGTGATGTCGGTCAGATTGAGCATATTGCGCGGCCCCTAGCAGAAGAAGGGGCCGGCCCCAAGCAACTGCTGCAGGCTATGCGAGAGGCGGTGCCGCGATGCCGACGTTCCAGTTCCATGCGAGATTGCCCGCCGAGAGGCGTCGGCGGACCACCTCCTCATTGAGCGCGTACGTGCCGGGCATCAGGTCCGCCGCGGGACGGGGTTGCTCCGCGAAATGCATATAGGCTGGGCCGCTGCCGAACGCGGGCCAGTCCGGCGCCTGGCGTGCGGTGGGCCGACCGTCGCGTGCGAAGCCGATCCAATAGTCGATCATCGCGTCGGACAACGCCTGTTCGTCCGGCGTCTCAGGGACTTTGGGCCAGCGAGGCGGCGTGCCGTCGAACGTGCCGAACACATAGGGCAGCTCGCTGGCATGGAAGGCGTGCAGCCCCGCCTCTTCCATTGTTGGATAGCCATGATCGAACAGGTAGAGATAGGCGGGCAGGCCGAGCGCGCTCTGCTGCCGCACCAGCCGCTCCGCAGTCCAGCCGTAGAGCGCGTCGCGCGTGGTGGCGAAAATGCTCTCCTGCAGGTTGCTCGACGGGTAGAGCGACAGGAACGCGTCGGCGAGGTCGCCATAGCGCGAGCGGATCGCGGCTTCATAGGCGGCTGCGCTGTCGGGTACCGGCGGCGCGAGCATGCGCAGGGTGCGGATTTCGCCACTGTTGAAGCCGGCGAGGATCGGCACGCGCGCCTGCTCTCCGGACGAGAAGGCGGTGACCATCTGCTGCGGAAGCGATCGTCCGTCGACGGTGCCGAACGGCGCAAAGCCCGCGGCGGCGGCCGATGTGGTGAGCTTGGCCGGGTCCATTGCGCGCAGCGCCTCCAGGTCGGACGCCTGCAGCGCAGCGGCGAGCCGTTCGCCCGCGGACTCGGCGGAAGGAAGGCCGTGTTGTGCCTGCTTCAGCGTCGGCATGGTGATCATATAGGCGCTCTGGGCGATCGCCTTGGCGAACAGGCCCTGCGCCAGGGGCGAGATCATCAGGTACATGACGCTGAGCGCGCCGGCGGATTCGCCGGCAATGGTGACGTTGTCCGGATCGCCCCCGAAAGCGGCGATATTGTCGCGCACCCATTTCAGCGCGAGAATCTGGTCCTGCAGGCCATAGTTGCCGGAGATGCCGTCGGGCGATTCCGCGCTCAGCTCGGGATGCGCCAGCCAGCCGAGCACCCCCAATCGATAGTTGATCGTGACAACGACGGCGCCCCGTTCGGCCAGGCGCGCGCCGTCGTACAGCGGGTCGCGCGCCGCGCCGTTCCACAGCGCACCACCGTGAATCCAGACGAACACCGGCGCGTTCTGCGCGTCTGCCGGCGCCCAGATGTTGAGCGCCAGGCAGTCCTCGCTCATCGGGAACGGCGCGTCGGGCGCATAGACCGAGTCCAGCCTGCTCTCGAGCTGGAAGCAGGCGGCGCCGAACGCGGTCGCGCCGCGCACGCCCTGCCACCGCGACATCGGCACGGGCGGTTTCCACCGGCGGTCGCCGACCGGCGGCTCGGCATAGGGGATGCCGCGGAAGACGTGGAGGCCGCCCTCGACGCTGCCTCGAAGGTCGCCAGCCGGCGCGTGGACGACAGGGCTGGCGGCGGGGTGAGGCATGGTCCGTCTCCTGGGCTAGTTCTTCACTCACTTGTTAGGGAGTGAAGAACGTCGTAGGGATCGGATGGTACAAGCTCACCAGGAGAGGACAAGGATGATCCTGAACGACAAGGTTGCGATTGTCACCGGCGCCGGCGGCGGGCTGGGCCGCGCGCATGCGCTGACGCTGGCGCGCTATGGCGCGAAGGTCGTCGTCAACGATCTCGACCAGGCATCGGCCGGTCGCGTCGCCGCGGAGATCGCTGCGCAGGGCGGTAGCGCCATCGCGGTCGCGGCCTCGGTCACCAGCGAGGAGCAGGTCGCGGCGATGGTCGAGCGGGTCGTGGGCCAATGGGACCGCGTCGACATCCTGGTGAACAATGCCGGCATCCTGCGCGACAAGAGCTTCGCCAAGATGGACATGGCCGATTTCCGACTGGTGCTCGACGTCCATCTGACGGGTGCGGCGATCTGCACCAAGGCGGTGTGGGACGGCATGCGTGAGCGCCGCTACGGCCGGATCGTGATGACCACCTCCTCATCGGGCCTGTACGGCAATTTCGGCCAGGCGAATTATGCCGCGGCGAAGCTGGGGCTGGTCGGCCTGATGCAGACGCTCGCGCTGGAAGGGCAAAAATACGACATCCGGGTCAATTGCCTGGCGCCGACGGCGGCGACGCAGATGACCGAGGGCGTGCTTACCGAAGAGGGGCTGGAGCAGCTCGATCCGATGCTGGTCAGTCCCGGCGTGGTTGCGCTGGTCCACGACAATGCGCCGACGCGCGCGATCCTGTGCGCCGGTGCCGGACATTTCGCGCGGGCGAACATCACGCTGACCGAGGGCCGCTTCATCGGCGGCGGCGACGACGCGGCGGAGCAGCTGATCGCGCGCTGGGACGAGATCGGCGAGCGCGACGACGAGATCGTGCCGGCCTATGGCTTCACCCAGGCGGAGCGCGAGCTGGCGAGCGCCGGCAGCACCGCGCCGGCCGTCGCGCGGAGCGCGTGACCGGCACATCGCGTGCTGATGACGATGGGGATCGGACGCGGGTGACGCCGTCGCCCGCGCCTCTCCCGCTTTGGCGCTACTGCGCTCGGGGCGGTTGAGCGGGCGCCGGAATGCCGCCATGGTCGTCCTATCGAACGGAACGGAAAGGCAAATTGGTGTCGAAAGAGGTAAAGCCGCAGCGGCGGTCGACCAAGGCCGAGCAGCGCGCCGAGACCATGGAGCAGATCCTGGACGCGGCGGAATATCTCTTCTCGATCCACGGCCTGCACGGCGTGACGCTGAAGGATGTCGCCCGGCGCGTCGGCGTCCATCACACGCTGCTCAACTATTATTTCAAGGACAAGGAGAACCTTTTCGACAGCGTCTTCGCCCGTCGTGCCGCGGTGACCAGCGAACGGCGGATGAAGGCGCTCGACGATTATGAGGCGGCGTGCGGCGGCTCACCGACCGTCGAAGGCGCGTTGCGGGCGTTCCTCGACACCGATCTCGACCTCTACATCACTGGCGGCGAGGGGTGGCGTAACTATGCGGCGTTGAGCGCGCAGGTGGCGAACACGCCGGAGTGGGGCGCCGAGCTGATGGACCAGCATTTCGATCCCGTCGTGCTGCGCCTGATCGAGCTGCTGAAGAAGGCGCTGCCCGACTGTCCGGAAGAGGATATCTTCTGGAGCTATCATTTCGTCACCGGCGCGCTGATGCTGACGCTGGCGCGCACCGGCCGCATCGACAAGCTGTCGCACGGCCTGTGCCGGTCGGAGGATTTCGTCGCGGTGAAGGAGCGGATGGCGAGCTTCATGGCCGCCGGGTTCGAGCAATTGTCCGCCCGCCACCGCGCCGGCCAGACGAGCTGATCGCCCGACCGCTTCCTTACGGCGCCAGCGGGTCGACCAGAATCGCGGTGACGTCGGCGGTGTTGGCGGGGCCCGCCTTGCCGCCGGGGCCGTTGTAGGTCGCGTTGGCAGCGAGCGCGCTCATGTTGAAATAGTCGTCGACGCTGAGGCTGTAGCGGCCCGGGCGCAGCGTGACATAGGCCCTGGTCGACTGGCGCAGCGGATGCGATTTGTCGTCGGCCGGGCGGATATGCGGCATCTGGACGATCGCCTGCTGCGTGGTGCCGTCGGCCGCGGTGAGGGTGACGCGCTTCACCGCGTTGGTGATGCCGGTCTCGAAGCCGTAGAGATGGTTGTCGTAGCGGAACGAAATCGCATAGGTGCCGCCCTGGCGGACGGAAAGCGCCGGCAGGTCCAGCGTCGTGCCCAGCGCCACGCGGCGCACCGGTCCGTGGCCGGCATCGCTCGTCACCAGCCTGGCCGATCCGGCGAGGCGCGGGTCGGTCGCGGCGATCGTCTGCGCCTGGCTGCCGCGCAGGCAGACTGGCTGCGATGGTTGTGATTCGGTGCCGGCCGGCCCGGCCTCGGCACGCGCGGCATAGCAGACCGTCAGCGTCGCGAGTTCCGGTTGGGGATCGACCCAGCGCCGTGCCGCACCGACGCTGCCGACCTTCAGGCCGTCGCGATAGATGGCGAAGGTCGCCGCCTTGCCATCGGGCGCGATCGTGACCACCGGGCCGCCACTGCCGCGCGTCACCGAGGCGATCTTGGGCGTCGGTGACATGAACACACGCGGGTCCGCGCGGTTGAGCGCGTCGACGTGCGGCACTTCGGTAACGGTTGCCGACGACCGGCGAACCGCGCCGAAGCTGACGTCGACCGTATTGCCCACGTCGCTTAGCATCGACGGGACGATGGCGCCGGTGAGCTTCTGCCCGTCCAGCCGGACCTCGCCGAGCGCATAGACGCCGCCCGCCGGTGCGCGCGCGGGCAGGTGAAGCACGACGTCGACCCGCTTGTCGCCGAACCGCACGCCGGACAGGCGCGCGGTCGCCTGATCGCCGAACCCGTCGCGCGTCGCGGTCGTCAGGAACGGGGCGATATGCACGCCATCCGCCTCCGGCTGCCAGCCGAAGATCGTGCCGACCACTGCGCCATAATAGCCGGCGACCGACCACAGCTGCCGCCGCGAATCCATCGCCGGCCCCTTGTCGAACGACGACCTGCCGGTCAGCCATTCGAGATTTTCCATGTTGGAAAGATGCAGCGCGGCGGCGCGTACCAGCGCCTGCATCGCGCGATCGGCGGCGGCGACATGGCCGACCGCCGCCGCCGCACGCAGCGTATAGGCAGTGACGAACGGCCATTGCGCACGATTGTGGTAGATGAAGGCGTCGGGTTCCTCCGGCCAGACGACCGGCGGGCCGTACGGCGCGAAGGGGTAGCTCGACAGGATGCGCCGGCCGCGTTCGGGGCCCGCCACGCCCGACAGGATGGCCAGCATGTTGCCGAGCAGGTCGTATTTGCGCACCCGCGCCGGATGCATGTTGGCGGTCGTGGCGATCGCGTAGAGCCCGGCCTGATCGTCCCAGAAGGTGGCGTTGATCGCCTTTTCCAGCTGCTGCGCCCAGCCGGCATACCGTTGCGCCACCGCCTGCTCGCCGGCAGCAGCGGCCAGACGTGCGGCGAGGCGCATCGCGCGCAGCTGCAGGATGTTGGTGGACAGCGCCTTCGATTGCGCGAGGTGCGTCAGATGATCGGTGATCCACGCGGGATAGGTCTGGTCGCGCCAGTCGAGAAAGCTTTCCTCGCCATTGTAAAGGCCGTTGCGCGCGTCGAACGCGGCGACGCGATCGGCCTCGATCGTGCCGCGCAGTGCGGCGAGCGCCTGCGCTGCGAAGCGCCGCCGCGCGGCGCCGGTCAGGTTGTCCAGCGTCCGCTCGGCGCCCAGCGTCCAGGCGGTGCGATCGGTGCTGACCGGCCAGCTGCCGCCCGAGCCGGTGTCCTGGATGATCTGCGTCGATCCCTTCGGCAGGCCGGCGGGGACGGGGAAGCCGGCGCGGAACGGGCTGGTCTTGAACAGCAGGCTGTCGACCGCCCGTCCGGGATCATAGCCGGCAAGGCCGAGGTCGAGCGAATAGGAGAGGTCGCGCGTCCAGACGTAGTGCCAGTTCTCGCCGGTTTCGAAGCAATTGCACGGGATGGGCTGGTTGCCGTTATAGGCATAGTCCTTGATCTGGGAGACGCTGTCCTGCTGCGCCTCGTCGACCGCCAGCGCGAACAGCGCATCGAACAACGCGCTGCCGGTTGCGACATGCGGCCGGCCGGCGGCCTCCCTGATCTCGCGTGTGGAAGGCAGCTTGTCGCGCTGCGGCGCGGTCGAGCTGAGGTCGAACACGCGGGCGCCGGGCTGGCCCTGCGCACTGACGGTGACGTCGCCGCCGGCAAGCCCGTGCTGTGGGTCATAGCCGGGAAATCTGGTCGTTTGCGGCGCGGCCTGGGCCTGCGCTGCCGCGGCAATGGCGATCGCGGAGGCCAGCACGCCAAGCCCCGCAGGGCGACGCCGATTTCCGAACATCCCACCCAGCTTCATCTGCCCCCGTCCTCTCGCCCGTTTTATCAGCGGACAGGCTATGCGGCGGTGGCCGCCCCGGGACAAGGCCTCGTCGCGCGGCAGGCGCGGCAAACGGGTGCGTTCACGGCATCATCGTGCCCGTTTCGATGAAGCGCTGGTGCCAGCTCAGCGCCTCGCCCGGCAGCGACGGCGACTGCAGGCCGTAGGCGCCGGCCAGCGCCCGCGCATAATAATCCTGCAGCAGCGGGCGATAGGTCGGGTGGGCGCAGCGTTCGATGATCAGCGCGGCGCGCTGTTTCGGCGACAGCCCACGCAGGTCGGCAAGCCCCTGTTCGGTGACGATCACCTGGACGTCCTGACTGATGTGGTCGACATGCGCCGCCTGCGGCACGATTGCCGAGATGCGGCCGCCCTTCGCCACCGAGGGCGTCATGAAGATCGAGACATAGGCGTTGCGTGCGAAGTCGCCCGATCCGCCGATGCCGTTCTGGATCCGCGATCCCATCACGTGCGTCGAATTGACGTTACCGTAGATGTCGGCCTCGATCAGGCCGTTCATGGCGATGCAGCCGAGCCGCCGGATCAGTTCGGGATGGTTGCTGATCTCCTGCGGCCGCAGGATCATGCGGTCGCAATAGCGCGCCATGTCGGCGTTGATCCGCGACGCTGCCTGCGGGCTGAGCGAAAACGCGGTGGCCGACGCCATGCTGAGCCTGCCGGCGTCGAGCAGATCGAGCATGCCGTCCTGGATGACTTCCGTATAGGCGGTCATGTTCTCGAACGGGCCGTCGACCAGGCCGGCGAGCACAGCATTGGCGATGTTGCCGACGCCCGACTGGATCGGCAGCAATCCACGCGGCAGCCGGCCCTGCTTCGCCTCGTTCGTGAGGAAATCCACGACGTGCTCGGCGATGCGCTCGGAGGTGTC
>JBQCHA010000267.1:0-13514 GCA_051955175.1 Sphingomonas sp. | reverse complement strand
GTTGCAACACCAAGCCAACGCCCAAACTACGAAAGCCCGCGCCCCGGCCGACGGATCGGGCGGGGGGCGGGCTCATGCCGCAAGCCGGCAGGCGGCTCAGGCGGTGGCGGCGCTCGCCAGCTTCTTGGACACGTCGCGCTTCAGGCGACGGGCCTTCAGCGACAGCTTGTCGTCGCTGGTCTTGATCAGCCAGTTGTCGAGACCGCCGACGTGCTCGACCGAGCGCAGGCCGTGCGTCGAAACGCGCAGCTTTACGCTCTTCTCCAGCGCCTCGGACATCAGCGTGACGTTCTGCAGGTTGGGCAGGAACGTACGCTTGGTCTTGTTGTTGGCGTGGCTGACGTTGTGGCCAACCTGGCGGCCCTTGCCGGTCAGTTCGCAAATGCGCGACATCGCTTAAAAATCCTGGTTCGGTTTATCCGGAAAGTGGGGGTGCCTAACGACAACCGAGCGATCAGTCAACCGATTCACCCTCGCATCGATGCAACCCGGCGACGGTACGCGTCGTTATTACGCCAACGAACCGAATGGAGACCGCCATGCACACCCTGCTCGTCCTTCTTGGCCTCATCGTGCTCATCCTCGTGGTATTGATGGCGCTGGGCTTCATCAACATCGACCAGACACGGACGGCGCAACTGCCGTCGGTCCATGTCAACGGCGGCCAGGCGCCGGCGTTCAAGGCCGATGTCGGCTCGGTCGACGTCGGCAGCGTCAACAAGACGGTGGCGGTGCCGACCGTGTCGGTCAACAAGCCGGCCGACCGGCAGCCCGCGCAATGAGCGCGTCGGCGGGCCAGATCGTCGCCGCGGTGCTGCTGCCGCCCCTGGGCGTCTACCTGAAGGCCGGGCCGGGGCGCGACTTCCTGATCACCTGCGTGCTGACGCTGATCGCGTTCGTGCCGGGAATCATTTTCGCGCTCTGGGTCGTGCTGGGGCAGCAACGGGTGCTCCACGCCGCCTAGCGCCGCGGCAAGCGAGCGGGCATAGCGCCGCCATGTCGTCGCTCACCGCCCCGATGCGCCTTGCGCTCGACGCCGCCCGTGCCGCGGCGGGCGAGGGGGAGGTGCCGGTCGGCGCGGCGGTGACGCGCAACGGCGCGGTGATCGCGGTCGCCGCCAACGCGCCGCGCGCGCTCAACGACCCGACCGCGCATGCCGAGATCCAGGCGATTCGCGCCGCCGCCGCGGCGCTGGGGCGCGACCGGCTGGAGGATTGCGATTTGTGGGTGACGCTGGAGCCGTGCGCGATGTGCGCCGGCGCGATCGCCCATGCCCGCATCGCGCGGCTCTATTACGGCGCCAGCGACCCCAAGGGCGGCGCGGTGGAGCATGGCCCGCGCTTCTTCGCGCAGCCGACGTGCCACCACCGGCCTGAAGTCTATGCCGGCATCGCCGAGCAGGAATCCGCCGCGCTGCTGCGCGACTTCTTCGCCGCCCGGCGATAGGCGCGGGTCAGCCGAGGTCGCTCTGGCGGATCGGCACCAGGCGGATTTCGACGCGGCGGTTCTGCGCACGGCCGGCCTCGGTATCGTTGGGCGCGATCGGCTGCGTCTCGCCATAGCCCTTGGTGCCCAGCCGCGCCGCCTGCACGCCGCGCGCCTCCAGATAGCTCGCGACCGATTCGGCGCGGCGTTCGGAAAGCTGCTGGTTGTAGCTGTCGCTGCCGGTCGAATCGGTGAAGCCGTAGACGTCGATATAGGTCTCGTCATACTGCTTCAGCACCTGCGCGACCTGATCGAGCGTCGCCTGGAACTGCGGCTGCACCTGCGCACTGTCATAGGCGAAGGTGACGTTCGACGGCATGTTGAGCACCAGATTGTCGCCCTGACGGGTCACCTGCACGTCGGTGCCGGCGGTCTTGGTGCGCAATTCGCGCTCCTGCTTGTCCATATAGGCGCCGATGCCGGCACCGGCGAGGCCGCCGAGGCCTGCGCCGATGATCTTCTCGGTGCGGTCGTGCCGCCCGCCGACGAGGTCGCCGAGCAGATAGCCGCCGAGCGCGCCGCCGACGCCGCCGATCGCGGTCTTCGACAGATGCTGGCGGCCGGTCTGCGGATCGGTGACGCAGGCGCTGGTGGCGAGCATCGCGCCGAGCGCGGCCGCCGTGGTGAGCTTGGAAATGTTGGGCATGTCATTCCCCCTTCGTGAGTTCAGTCGTCAAATTTACGGATATGCCGCTCAACGGTATCCGAAGGGTGATTGTTCCGCAGCCGATTTGAACGGGAGATGATCGAGCGGTTGTGAAGCGGTGAATTTCACGCCAAAGGAGGCAGAAGCGCCATGGCTCCGCTTCCCCCCTTCCCCTGGATCGACGTCGCGATCATCCTGGCACTGGTCGTCGTCAACGGCCTGTTCGCCATGGCCGAGCTTGCCATCGTCTCGGCACGGCGCGCGCGGCTGGAGGCGATGGCCCGCAGCAAGGGGCGCGGGGCGACGACCGCGCTGGCGCTGGCCGCCGAGCCTGGCCGGTTCCTGTCGACCACGCAGGTCGGCATCACGCTGATCGCCATCGTCTCGGGTGCCTATTCGGGCGCGAGCCTGGGCGAGCCGGTCGCGTTGCGGCTGGCGCGGCTGGGGCTGGCCGACGATACCGCGCGCAGCCTGGGCTATGCGCTGGTGATCGGGCTGACCACCTATGCCTCGGTGGTGATCGGCGAACTGGTGCCCAAGCAGATCGCGCTGCGCACGCCGGAGCCGATCGCGGTGCTGGTCGCGGTGCCGATGCAGTGGCTCGCGCGTATCACGGCACCGATCGTGTGGCTGCTCGATTCGACCAGCGCGCTGCTGTTCCGGCTGGTCGGCATGACGCGCGAATCGCAACACCTCGTCACCGCCGAGGAACTGCACCTGATCGTCGCCGAGGCGTCGAAATCGGGCGTGCTGGAGGAACATGAGCGCTCGATCATCTCGGGCGTGGTGCGGCTCGCCGATCGCCCGGCGCGCGAGGTGATGACGCCGCGGACCGAGGTCGACTGGCTCGACGCCGATCTCGACACCTCCGGAATCCGCGCCGCACTGCTGGCGACGGCGCATACTAGGCTGCCGGTGGCCGAAGGCTCGATCGACGCGGTAATCGGCGTGGTGCAGGCGCGCGACATCGTCGCCGCGCTGTTCGAGGGGCGGCCGCTCGACCTGCGTGTGCTGATGCGGCAGGCGCCGGTCATCCCCGATCAGCTCGATGCGATGGACGCGCTCAACGCGTTGCGCCGGGCCGAGGTGCCGATGGCGCTGGTGCATGACGAATACGGCCATTTCGAAGGCATCGTGACGCCCGCCGACCTGCTGATCGCGATCGCCGGCGAGTTCGCGTCCGATACCGATCCGGGCGAGACCCCGCCGATCGTCGAGCGCGACGACGGCTCGCTGCTGGTGTCGGGCCACATGCCGGCCGATGCGCTTGCCGAGCGGCTGGACATCGAGCTGCCCGAGGATCGCGACTATGCGACCGTCGCCGGCTTCGCGCTGGCGGTGCTGCGCCACCTGCCCGAGGAAGGCGAGAGCTTCGTCGAGCAGGGGTGGCGGTTCGAGATCGTCGACCTCGACGGGCGGCGGATCGACAAGCTGCTGGTCGGCCGCGCCGCCCGCGGCGAGGCCTGACCGGCCGCCTCAGCCGAGCTTGCCGAACGTCGCTTCGTAACCGGCACGGTCGCCGGCGGCGAGCAGCCTCGCCTGTTCGAGCCAGCGGTCGCGCGTCATGCGGCCGCGGAACGTGCCGAGCTCGGCGTCCAGCGCCTCGGCCTCGGCCGGCGTCAGCGCGGCGAGCTGGCCGACGGTGGTGATGCCCTGTTCGGCAAGCCGCGCCGACACCTTGGGACCGAGCCCCTTGAGCAGCGTGACCGGGCGATCCGCATCGCCGCCATCGGCGGGCGCCGATGGCGCGGCGGGCTCGGCAACCGCGGCCACAGCGGGTTGCGTCGGGGCAGGGGCCGCGACCGGCTCTGCCACCGGCGGGGCGGCGTCCGTTTCCTGAACCGCGGCGGGCGGCGGCGGGGCGGCGGGGGCGGGCGTCTCGACAATCGGCGGCGGCGCGGGCCGGGTCGGCGGCGTGTCGACCAGCGCGCGCTCGTGCGGCGTCGCGACGGTCTCGGCCGCGGTCTGTCCGGCGGCGAAGTCGCTCTGGCGATGCTCCACCTCGTGTTCGGCGCGCCGACGCGCCCGGCGGGCGCGTCCGCCCCACCAGATCGCCAGGATGGCAAGGATCGCCAGGATCACGATCAGCGTCAGGTGCGCGGTCGTGATCGCCCCCGTGACGCCAGTTGCCGTTGACGTGTCGCTCATCATTCGTCTCCCGCTAAACCTTGGTTCCCGAATAGCCCGGCGCGTCGCCGCGGCCAACCGGGCAGCCGTGCGCGGGCGCGCCGCCCGCGGCATTGACGATCAGGAACCGGTGCGTTCCAGTTCGCGCCAGCCGATGTCGCGGCGGCAGAAGCCGTCCGGGAAGTCGATTGCGTCGACGCCGCGATAGGCGGTGTCGCGCGCGGCGGCGAGCGTCGGGCCGGCGGCGGTGACCGCCAGCACGCGGCCGCCCGCGGCGACCAGCGTACCCTTGTCATCGCGCGTGCCGGCCTGGAAGACGCGCGCACCGGCCGCCTCGGCACGGTCGATGCCGGCGATCGTCCCACCCGCCCGGGGCGTGCCGGGATAGCCCTGTGCCGCCATCACCACGGTCATCGCATAATCATCGGCGAAGCGCGGCGGCGGCACCTGGCCGAGGCGCCCCTCGCTGGTCGCCAGCATCAGCTCGAGCAGGTCTTCCTCGAACCGCATCATCAGCACCTGGCATTCGGGATCGCCGAACCGGACGTTGTATTCGATCAGCTTCGGCCCGTCGGCGGTCAGCATCAGCCCGGCATAGAGCACGCCCGAATAGGGCGTACCGGCGGCGGCCAGCGTGCTGACCGTCGGGCGGATGATCTCGTCGATCGCGCGGGCTTCCAGCGCCGGCGTCAGGACGGGAGCGGGGCTGTAGGCGCCCATGCCGCCGGTGTTGGGGCCGGTGTCGCCCTCGCCGACGCGCTTGTGGTCCTGCGCCGAGCCAAACGGGACGATGGTGGTGCCGTCGGTCAGCGCGAACAGGCTCGCCTCCTCGCCGTCCAGGAATTCCTCGATCACCGCGTCGCCGCCGATGCGGCCGGCGGCGATCAGCGCGTCTATTGCCGCTTCGGCCTCCTCGCGGGTGGCGGCGATCGTCACGCCCTTGCCGGCGGCGAGGCCATCGTTCTTGATCACCACCGGCAGGCTGAATTCGTCGAGCGCGGCGCGGGCACCGTCGCGCGAGGTGACGCGGGCATAGCGCGCCGTGGGGATGCCGGCGCGCGTGCACAGTTCCTTGGTGAAACCCTTCGACCCTTCCAGCCGTGCGGCATCCTTGCTGGGCCCGAACACGGCGATGCCCATCGTGCGGATGTTGTCGGCGAGACCGTCGACCAGCGGCGCCTCCGGGCCGATCACGACGAATTCGACCGAGTTGCGCAGGCAGAAGTCGATCACGCCGCGATGATCGGCCGGGTCGAGCGCGACGAGCTCGGCATGCTCGGCAATGCCCGGATTGCCGGGGGCGGCGTACAGCTTTTCGAGCCGCGGCGATTGCGCGAGCCGCCAGGCAAGCGCATGTTCGCGTCCCCCCGATCCGAGTAGCAGGACGTTCATGGCCGATCTTTCCCCCTATGACAGTACAACCCGGCTGGTAGCGGACACGATCCCGGGGGACAACGCCGCGCCGATCGGGGTGAGCGAGCTATCGGCGCGACTGAAGCGGCTGGTCGAGGGTGAATTCGGCCATGTGCGGCTGCGCGGCGAGATTTCCGGATACAAGCGTGCGGCGTCGGGCCACGCCTATCTCTGCCTGAAGGACGAAAATGCCGTCATCGACGGCGTGATGTGGAAAGGGCAGGCGGCGCAGCTGCCGTTCGCGCCGCAGGACGGGATCGAGGTGATCGCGACTGGCCGGCTGACCACCTATCCCGGCCGCTCCAAATACCAGATCGTCATCGAGCGGATGGAACTCGCCGGCGAGGGCGCGCTGATGGCGCTGTTCGAGAAGCTGAAGGCGCAGCTGGGCGCCGAGGGACTGTTCGATTCGGGGCGCAAGAAGAAGCTACCGTTCCTGCCCAGGGTGATCGGCGTCGTGACCTCGCCGACCGGCGCGGTGATCCGCGATATCCTTCACCGGCTGGAGGATCGCTGCCCGACGCATGTCGTCGTCTGGCCGGTGCAGGTCCAGGGGCCGACCGCCGCCGGGCAGATCGCCGCGGCGGTGCGCGGCTTCGACGCCTTGCCGGAGGGTGGTCGGGTGCCGCGCCCCGACCTGGTGATCGTCGCACGCGGCGGCGGCTCGATCGAGGATCTGTGGCCGTTCAACGAGGAAGCGGTGGTGCGCGCCATCGCCGATTGCTCGATCCCGATCATCTCGGCGGTGGGGCATGAGACCGACACCGGCCTTTCCGATTACGCCGCCGACCTGCGCGCGCCGACGCCGACCGCGGCGGCCGAGCTTGCCGTGCCGGTGCGCGCCGACCTGATCGCCATGCTGCAGACCATGGCGGCGCGCACCGAACGCTGCGCCCGCCGCTATCACGAGCGCGGTCGCGAGCGGCTCGACGCGCTGGTGCGGCTGATGCCGAGCCGCGACCGGCTGCTCGGCCCGCAGCGGCAGCGTGCGGACGAGGCGGGGGCCAGGCTCGACCTCGCGCTGGAGCGGCGGGTGGCGCGGTCGCGCACTGTGCTCGACCGCACCAGTGGCGCGCTGCGGCCGGCGATGCTGGAGACGCGGCTCCACGCCGCGCGCGACAGGCTGGAGCGGACCGGGCGGCTGCTCGATTCGCTCGATCCCGACGCGATCCTGCGGCGCGGCTATGCGCGCGTGGCGGCGCGGCCGTCGGGCGAGGTGGTCGCCTCTGCCGACGGCGCGCGCAAGGTCGGCGCGCTGACGCTGCATTTCGCCGACGGCACCGTCGACGCACGGGTTGAGCGGCCGGGGAGCAAAACCTATGCTCCCCCCGTGCCGGAACAGCCCAGCCTGCTCTGACCTGCGCGCCTCACCTTCATTATTCGAGAAAAGTCCATGCTGATGACCCACGCCGCCCGGCTCGCCCGGCTCCATTATATGGCCAACGGCTTTCGCGTGCTGTCGCCCGGCGACCATGTCGTGTGCGCCGTGTCGGGTGCGCGGATCGCGCTCGACGACCTGCGCTACTGGAGCGTCGAGCGACAGGAGGCTTATGCCGGCGCGGCCGAGGCGATGCAGGCGGCGACCGCAGCGTGAGGCGGGGGTGGCAGGGGCTGGCCGGGGCTGCCGCGCTGTCGGTGCTGGCCGCGTGCGTCCCGTCGGCGTTGCCCCCGCGGCAGCCGGCACCGTCGCCGGTCGCGGCCGAGCCGGTTGCACCGCCGCCGGCGCCCGCGCCGGTGGTGCGGCCCGCCGGGCCGGCGGACTTCGTGCTGTCGGGCGAGCGCGAGCAGGGCGGGGCGATGCTCGGCACCGTCCCCGCCGGCACCGTGACGCTGAGCTTCGACGGCAAGACGATCCCGTTCGCGGCCGACGGCAAGTTCCTGATCGCGTTCGATCGCGATGCCGGCCCCGATGCCGAGCTGGTGGCGACGCTGGGCGACGGCACGCGGGTGACCAGGGCGATCGCGGTGGCGCCGCGCGCGTGGCATATCTCGCGGCTCAACAGCCTGCCCAAATATCCGGTGCCGAGCGCCGAGTTCGAACGGCTGCGGCCGCCCGAGCTCGCCCAAATCAAGGCGGCGCGCGCCGAGGACACGCACGCGGACGGCTGGCGGCAGCAATTGATCTGGCCCGCGACGGGACGCATTTCGACGCAGTTCGGCTCGCAGCGCATCTATCGCGGCGGCGAGAAGGGGGCGTACCACTCCGGCATCGACATCGCGGTGCCGACCGGCACCCCGGTCCGTGCGCCTGCCGACGGCGTGGTGATCCTGGCCAGCGACCATCCCTTCACGCTGGAGGGCAACCTGCTGATGATCGATCACGGCATGGGGCTCAACAGCGCCTTTCTGCACCTGTCGAAGATCGAGGTGACCAACGGCGAGCATGTGCGCAAGGGCGAGGTGATCGCGCTGAGCGGCGCCAGCGGCCGCGCGACCGGGCCGCACCTCCACTGGAGCCTGGAATGGCGCGGGGCGCGGATCGACCCGCTGCTGGTGGCGGGGGCAATGCCGCAGTGAGGCTTTCGCGGCGGCAGCGCTCGCAAACGCAATAAAATTTCCCGCGCGACTGCGGGATGACAGATTAATGTCTCACGTGTGACTTTTCGGATACAGCCGCTGTCAAAACCTCCCCCGTACGATGAATGTCGCCTTTACAGCGGAAAACTGCGGCTTCATCCATCGTCATCATGGCTCCGGTTAACGCAGCACCTGCGAGACGGAGGCTGAATCCAGCCGGCCCGGCGTCGTCTGGCGACTGATGGGTCGACAAAGCGAGGGATCTGACACGTGACCACCAAGCAACATTATTGCACGCAGGCGCGATTCCGCACCGGATCGGCGTTGCGCGCGCTGGCGCTGACGGGCGCCGGTCTGGCTACCGTTTATGGTGCCCCGGCGTTCGCGCAGACTGCGCCTGCTCCGGCACAGGCCGACCAGACGACGAATTCTGCCGATGGTACGCAGACGCAGTCGGACAACCAGTCGAGCCAGGACATCGTCGTCACCGGGTCGCTGATCCGCAACAGCTCGACCGCGACGGCTGCGCCGCTTACGACGATTTCGTCGCAAGATTTCGCGAAACGAGGCCAGAACACTGTCGCCGAGGCACTGCAGAGCATTCCGGCCAATGGCGCCGGCACGATCACGCGTGCTTGGAACAGCTACGGCTTTTCCTCGGGCGCAACCGCCGTGTCGCTGCGCGGCCTGACGACCGGCAACACGCTGACGCTGTTCGACGGCCAGCGTTCTGCGGTTTATCCGCTGGGCGATGATGGTCAGCGCAGCTTCGTCGATCTCAACACGATGCCCGAAGCCATCGTGGATAAGGTGGATGTGCTGCAGGATGGCGCCTCGGCCACCTACGGCGCGGACGCAGTGGCCGGCGTGGTCAACGTGATCGTCAAGAAAGAGATCACTGGCGTTCATGCCAACGTGTCGGCCGGCGCCTCGCAGCGTGGGGACGCGGGCGAGCAGCGCGCGGACCTCACCGTGGGTTATGGCAAGCTCAGCGAGCAGGGCTTTAACGTCTATGTTAGCGGCGAATATCAGCGCAACGACGCGCTTTACGCGCGGGATCGTGGCTATCCGTGGAACAGCAACGACTATAGCGGCGTGTGCAACGCGTCGGGTTCGTGCCTTCCCAACGAGACCGTCAACGGTGTTCAAGCCGACGGCAGCTTCGGGGGGCTCGGTTCGACTCGCGTCCCGGTCGTGCGGCCGTATCTGAACGGTTCGGCCGTCCCCGGCAGCGAATTTCAGCTGCTGAACCCGGCGGCCGGCTGCCGCGATCTGAAGCCGATCACGCTGACTGCCGCTCAGCAGGCGCAAGCTGCCAAGGCCGGTACGCCGACCGGATCGTTGATCTGCCAGCAGGATAATATCCACGATTATCTCGAGGAAATTCCGCAGATCACCCGCAAGGGCGTCACCGCGCACGTCACCGCCAATATCGGCAGCAATGCGCAAGCCTATTTGATGGGCAACTTCTACGAGACACAGACTGACAGCAGCATCTCGCCGCTCAACTTCGCCGGCCAGACCGCCGCGGGCGGCACCCAGTTCACGCTGAGCCCGGTGCTGCTGCCGGTTTATGTCTGCCCGCGTGGTACGACAGCGGCATGTACTGCGGCCAATGGAACGCTCAATCCCAACAACCCGTTTGCGGCGCTGGGTGAGCAGGCCCGGCTGAACTATCGTTACGATCAGCCGCGTCGAACTTTGACGGACGCCAAGACCTACCGTGTGTCGGGCGGCATCTCGGGCTCGTTCGGCCAGGGTTGGAACTATGACGTCAACGGCACCTATTCGCAGGTCAACCTGAAGGTCACGAACAAGAACTACCTGGTTGCCCAGCGGCTGATCGATGTCATCAATGACGGCTCGTTCAATTTTGTCGATCCTTCGCTGAACACGCAGGAAACGCGCGATTACATCGCCCCGACGAATGTCACCAACTCGAATTCGAAGCTGTGGCAGGTTCAAGGCACTCTCTCCAAGGCGCTGTTCGCGCTGCCGGGCGGTGATCTGACGGCGGCGGTGGGCGTGGCCTATCGGCACGAGTCGGTTTATAATCCGAGCGCGAACGCACCGAATGAGGTCAATCCTGCCGACCGCTATTATAGCGTGAATTCGGTCAGCACGATCGGCAGTCGTAATGTGAAATCGGCGTATTTTGAAATCGATGCGCCGGTCGTCGACATGCTTTCGTTGACCGCGTCGGGTCGCTATGACGATTATTCGTCGGGTCAGAACAACTTCTCGCCGAAGTTCACCGCGATCTTCAAGCCGATCCCCCAGATCCGCCTGCGCGGTACTTTCTCGAAGGGCTTCCGCATTCCGAGCTTCAATGAAGCTTACGGTCAGCCGACCACCGGATATATCACCGACACGGTCAAGGCCTCGCAGCCCGGCGGGCAGGCATATCTCACCGCCCACGGCAACGACTCCTACGCGACGCTGCCGTACAGCTATGGTCTGACATCACAGGGTAACCCGAACCTGAAGCCCGAAACGTCGACCAGCTTCACCGGTGGGATCGTAATCGAGCCGAATAGCCACTTCTCATTCACGGCCGATTACTATCACATCAAGATCAAAGGCCTGATCGGTGCCCCCGACTATTCGTCGGTAGCGACGGATTACTACGCCAACAATGGTGTCGTGAATCTGCCGGGTATTACGGTGAAGCCGGGTGTGGCCGATCCGAACTTCCCCAACGCTTTGCCGCAGCTCGGCTTTGTCCAGTATTCGTTCGTCAACAATAACTCTGAGACGACGTCGGGTCTCGACTTCTCCGGCACGGCCCGGTTCGGTTTGGGCAATGGCATCAACGTCACCAGCCGCGTCGACGCGTCTTATCTGATCGATCTCGAGCAGGTGACCCCAGCGGGTGACACGCAGCGCTTCGATGGTTCGCTCAGCCCGTGCAACGTCACGTCGTGTTCGGGCGCGCCGAAGTGGCGTGGTAGCTGGCAGAACACGATCGACTTCAATGGCAAGGGCTCGATCAGCGCGACGGCGTATTACACCGGCGGGTACAGCATGGCGTCGGTCGACTACGGCGGCGACCCCAAGGACTGCACCGGCAGCATCGGCGCATCGGTCTATGCTTACAATGACGGTACGCCGTTCAAGTGCCGCGCGAAGCGCTTCATCGATGTCGACATGACGGGCACGATCAACGTGAGCGATCGCTTCTCGCTCTACGCGAACGTCCTCAACGTGTTCGACGTGAAGCCTGACTTCAATCCGGGTCAGACCTATGACACGGGCTTCGCCTACAACGTGGCATGGGAAAGCCAGGGCTTCATCGGCCGCTTCATCCGGATCGGCGCGCGGGTTAATTTCTAAATCGACCTGAACGCCAAAATATTGGGGCCGCTTCCTCCTGGAAGCGGCCGCTTTTTTGTGCGCCGGATGTAGTGGATCAACTGATCGACAACGCCAGCCTGCCGTCACCCTCGTCCACCTGCACCGTCGCGCCGTCCTTGACCTCGCCTTTCAGGATGAGGTCGGCCAGCGGGTCCTGCAGGTATTTCTGCACCGCCCGCTTCAGCGGCCGCGCGCCGTAGACGGGGTCGTAGCCGACGCGGCCGAGCCAGGCGCGCGCGGCATCGCTGAGGTCCAGCGTCACCTTGCGATCGGCCAGCAGCTTTTGGACGCGGGCGACCTGGATGTCGACGATCGGGCCCATGTGCTGCGCGTCGAGTCGGTGGAACAGGATGATCTCGTCCAGCCGGTTGAGGAATTCCGGGCGGAAATGCGCGCGGACGATCTCCATCACCTGCGGCTCAACGTCCTCGACCTGCTGGCCCTCGGTCATGTTCGACAGATACTGGCTGCCGAGGTTCGATGTCAGGATGATCAGCGTGTTGGTGAAGTCGACGGTGCGGCCCTGGCCATCGGTCAGCCGGCCGTCGTCGAGCACCTGCAGCAGCACGTTGAACACGTCATTGTGCGCTTTCTCGACCTCGTCGAACAGCACGACCTGATAGGGCCGCCTGCGAACCGCTTCGGTGAGCACGCCACCTTCTTCATAACCGACATAGCCCGGAGGGGCACCGATCAGGCGGGCGACGGCGTGCTTCTCCATGAACTCGCTCATGTCGATGCGCACCATCGCGCCCGGATCGTCGAACAGGAATTCGGCGAGCGCCTTGGTCAACTCGGTCTTGCCGACGCCGGTCGGGCCGAGGAACAGGAACGACCCGAGGGGCCGGTTCGGATCCTGCAACCCGGCGCGCGCGCGGCGCACGGCGGTCGAGACGGCCTTCACCGCATCGGCCTGGCCGATGACGCGCCTGCCGATTGCTTCCTCCATGTGGAGGAGCTTCTCGCGCTCGCCTTCCATCATGCGGTCGACGGGGCTGCCGGTCCAGCGGCTGACCACGCCGGCGATGTC
This sequence comes from Sphingomonas sp., assembly GCA_051955175.1. Classification (GTDB taxonomy): domain Bacteria; phylum Pseudomonadota; class Alphaproteobacteria; order Sphingomonadales; family Sphingomonadaceae; genus Sphingomonas. The sequence goes on along the minus strand of JBQCHA010000267.1, from coordinate 942 downwards.
GTCGTCGGTGACCTCCTCGCGCAGCATGGCGCCTTCGGACGCGCCCTGCGCCTCGGCGACCTGCTTTTCGAGCGCGGGGATGGTGCCGTAGGAGAGCTCGCCGGCGCGCGCGAGATCACCCGCGCGCTGCGCCTGCTCCAGTTCCAGCCGGGCGGCGTCGAGCTGTTCCTTCAGCTTGGCCTCCGACTGGATCTTGACCTTCTCCGCCTGCCACCGCTCGGTCAGCGCCGCGGACTGGTCCTCCAGATCGGCAAGCTCGTCTTCCAGCCGCGTCAGCCGGTCGCGCGACGCTTCGTCGGTCTCGCGCTTCAGGGCCTCGCGTTCGATCTTGAGCTGGATGATGCGGCGGTCGAGGTTCTCGATCTCCTCGGGCTTGGATTCGACTTCCATGCGGATGCGGCTCGCCGCCTCGTCCATCAGGTCGATCGCCTTGTCGGGCAGGAAGCGATCGGTGATGTAGCGGTTCGACAAGGTCGCCGCCGCGACGATGGCGCCGTCGGTGATGCGCACGCCGTGGTGCAGCTCGTATTTTTCCTTCAGGCCGCGCAGGATCGAGATCGTGTCCTCGACCGTCGGCTCGCCGACGAAGACCGGCTGGAAGCGCCGCTGCAAGGCCGGGTCCTTCTCGACATACTTCTGGTACTCGTCGAGCGTGGTCGCGCCGATGCAGTGCAGTTCGCCGCGGGCGAGCGCGGGCTTGAGCAGATTGCCGGCGTCCATCGCGCCTTCGGATTTGCCGGCGCCGATCAGCGTGTGCATCTCGTCGATGAACAGGATGATCTGGCCCTCGGCCTGCTTGACCTCGTCGAGCACGCCCTTCAGCCGCTCCTCGAACTCGCCGCGATATTTGGCGCCGGCGATCAGGCTGCCCATGTCGAGCGCCATCAGCTGGCGGTCCTTGAGCGTATCGGGCACGTCGCCATTGGCGATGCGCAGCGCGAG
>JBQCHA010000266.1:0-2952 GCA_051955175.1 Sphingomonas sp. | reverse complement strand
CGCCCTCGATCGTGTCGAGCAGCAGCGTGCTCGCCTGGTCGACCGACATGAACTCCGAGCAGAAGACATGGCCGTTGCCGGTGCGATGCTGCAGCGGGATGCGCCATTGCCAGCCCGCCGGACGGGCCATCGACTGGGTGTAGGGACGCAGTTCCTTCCGCGTCTCACTCGGCACCGCGAGCGCGGTGTCGCAGGGAAGGTATTGGCGCCAGTCGACGAACGGCACGCCGAGCGCATCGCCGAGCAGCAGGCTGCGAAAGCCGGTGCAGTCGATGAAGAACGACCCCGCGACCTCGCGGTCATGGTCCAGGCGCAGCGCGCGGATGTCGCCGCTTTCGCCGTCGCGCTCGACCTTCTCGATCCGTCCCTCGACCCGCCGCACGCCGCGTGCCTCGGCATAGTCGCGCAGCATCCCCGCCAACAGGCTCGCGTCGAAATGATAGGCGTAAGCGAGCTCGGTCGGCTTGCCCTCGCGCCCGTCGGTCGTCGAGAAGCGATCGAGCCGGGTCGCTGCGACATTATAGCTGTAATCGCCGTAATCGCCCGCGACGCCGAGGTGCCGGCCGCGCAGCCAGAGCTGACGGAAGGGGATCAGCCCGACCCCGCGGCCGACCTGGCCGAAACTGTGAATGTAATGATGCCCGGGGTGCAGCCAGTCGCTGAACTCGATCCCGAGCTTGAACGTGGCATTGGTGCGCCGCAGGAACTCGGTCTGGTCGAGGCCCAGCCCGATGATCAGATTGTGGATCTGCGGGATCGTCGCCTCGCCGACGCCGACCGTGCCGATCGCATCGGATTCGACCAGCGTGATCGTGGCGCGATTGCCGAGGAAGCGGGCCAGGATGGCGGCGGCCGTCCATCCTGCCGTTCCGCCGCCGGCGATGACCCTGTCGTGCGGCGTGGGTTGAGTCATGAAATCCTTCAACAGCGATGAGCCTCGCCGGAATTACCCGGCGAGGCGGATCGCGTCATCAGAACTTGAAGGTGAAACCGGCGACGAAACGTCGGCCGTATTGCTGATACTTGAGATAGGCGCCGGGAATGACGGCGTTGTTGACGGAGGCGAGCGTCGCCGACCGCGTGTCGGTGAGGTTCTGGCCCTGGATATAGATCGACAGCCCCCTGAGCGCCGATGTCTTGGAGAAGTCGTAGCCGATCTGCGCATCGTAGATCGTCTCGCCCAGCACCTGCTGACGATCGAGGCCCCCGCTGTAGAGCGAGAAATCGCCGAGATAGGTCGAGCGATAGCGCATGCTGCCGCGTAGGCTGAACCCGCTATTCTCGTAGAACGCGGTGAGATTGGCGACCCATTTCGAATAGCCCGGAATGACGGTCAACGCGCCGTTGAAGTCGTGGACCTGCGTCTCGGTATAACCGGCGCCGCCGGTGATGCCGAAGCCGGTCAGCGCCTTCGAGAACACTTCGAACGGCAGCGTCCCGGCGAATTCGGCACCGTACATGTGTCCGCCATGCGTATTCACGTTCGCGAACAGGATGCCAACCGGGGTCGGAGGCACGATTCCCGGCGGGGTCGGAAGCTGCGAATAGTCGAAACTGTCGGTGAAGCCGTTGGCGATGTAGGTGTCGATATTCTTGTAGAACAGCTGCAGCGCGACATAACCCTTGGTCGAGAAATACTTCTCGAAATTGAGGTCGAACGCCGTGGCCCGGTAGGGACGGAGTCGGGGATTGCCGCCGCTGCCCGAATAAAGCTGCCTGGTGGCGTCGTATCCGAAGCTGATGACGTTGTTGAGGTCGGGCAAGCGCGGCCGCATCATTTCTTTCGACGCCGCGAAGCGGATGACGAAATCGCTGGCGGTACGCAGATTGAGATTCAGGCTCGGCAGCACCATCCAATAGTGGTCGGTGACGGTCGAGAACAGCTGGCCGCTCGAGGTGATGTCGGAATGGATCGCCTGGACGCCGATATTGCCGGTCAGTCGGGTGCCGCCGCCGAGATCGCCGTCGAGCGACGCCATGACATAGGGCGTCCAGACATTCTCGCCGATGCCATAGCCCTTGGTCGTGCCGAAGTTGTTCGGCGTATAGACCAGCACTCCATTGGCTACGAGCGTGCGCGGATCATAGGCGAGGATCTTGCCGAGGCCGCGGTCGAGCGTGAGCGGCTCGAGCAGCAGGTCGCTCGGAATCACCGCGGTGGTCGCGCCGTTCGGCGGGCTGAGGTAACCTTCCTGCGCGCTCAGCGTCTTGGTGCGGGACGTATAGTCGACGCCAACCTTCAGCGACTTCAGGAACCCGCCCATTTCCTTTTCGATCTCGGCCTTGGCTTCGACCAGGTCGTCCTTCGTGTCGCGTAGATTGTCGTAGCCCGCCTGGATCGGCGATCCGCTCCAGCCTTCGACGTCGGTCAGCACCAATGCCGAGCTGGCGCCATTGTAGTTGCTGGTGAATTGCGGTCCGGTCGGCGTCATCGTGTAGGACACGACCGCGGTGGGATTGGGCAGGGCACGGCCGAGGCCGGCGGTGGTCTGGAGCGAATTATCGGTGCGATCGGTGCGCGACCAACTGAAGTCGCCCATGACCCGCCAGCCGCTGTCGTTCTTCCACACGCCGTTCCAGCCGACCGAATATTGGTTGGCGACGCGGTCGTTGGCGTAATTCTCGATCAGCGGCGTGCCGGTGATCGTCGCCGCGGTGACCAGGCCGTTGGTCGTGGTGACGTTGGAAATCGAATCGTGACCGCAACCGCCGCCGCAATTGAACGGCATTTCGAAGCCGCGCTGATCGATGCGATCGATGAAGCGCGAATAGAAGGCGTCGATCGTCATCGTCAGATTGTCGTCGGGCCGCACCTGGAACGTGGCATTGGTGCCGAAGCGCTTGAGCCGATCCGATTCCGACCAGGTCTTGATGCCGTTCATGCCCTGGCCGCCGCCCGGGTAACCGCCATAGCCCCAGGCGTTCCAGTCCTTTGTCTGATAGGGGTCGGTC
>JBQCHA010000265.1:0-12215 GCA_051955175.1 Sphingomonas sp. | reverse complement strand
CTCCGCCTTTACGGCGGTGCACAACGCCGCGAGGCGGCTGTTGACGCCGTCATCGAGGTTGGAATTTTCGTACCGGCAGTAGGATGCGGAGCCCACGTTGGTTTCGGTTCGCCGATCCCACCAGGCGATGCCGAACTGCTGATAATCGCAAGGCGCCGCCTGGGCGTCGCCATCGGTCATGAAGATCAGGTTGCGCTGGATCTGCCCGCCCGTCGGCGTGGCGGCATTCTCGGAGGCGAAGATGCCTTCCGGCGAAAGGAGGCGGCCGCCCCACAGCATGCCGACGTCGTGGTAGGTGTTGCCCGACGCACTCAGCGAGTCGACGTAATTGTCGAACGCCGACGTCGTCCAGGTCTGCAGCTTCTTCGCAGCGGTTGGACAGAAGTAGAGCGATGAGCGGACGCCATTGAAGTAATTCGCGGTGGTGTAGGCGTCGGCGGTCTGCAGCTGGTTTGTCGACAAGCTCGATCCGGATGAGCGCAGGAACAACGCATCGGGCAGCGCCGGGGCAAGCTGACCTGGCGACATGCTGTTGATGTTCGTGGTGGCCGCTGCTTCCTCGGTGCAGCCGTCCCACGTAACCGTTCTGTTGCCAAAGTTACCGGACGTGTCGCCTATGGGAAGGGAAACGCTGCTGCCGGAAGGTGAGAACCCGGACAGAGAAAGCGCAATCTTCCCATAGTGCCACATGTTGCCATAGGTTCGCGACTGCACGATGCAGCTATACCCGCTATTCTGGGTGCGGTATTGCGTCGTCGACGTATTGGCCGGCACGCTGCTGCAGGCATAATAGCTATTATTATAGGTCTGCCAGTCGCTCCAGACGGTATACTTCTGACGGCTCTGGTAAGGCCAGCTTGTTGCGAAGTCGCTGGCAGCCAGCCCCACATCCTTGATGTTCACATTAGTGCTGTACGGCACGAATCCGAAGCGTAACTGCGTTCCCGGCGGTATGCCGGTGCCGGTGATCGTCGTGGAGCAATTGCCGTTGGTCGCTACCTGGGCGAGCACTTCATAGAAGCACTTCACCGCATTCTTCAGGTTGTAGATCTTCGAACTCGAACCCGAATAGCAATTATTGCCGTTCGGATCGCACGCCATCGATCCGGTATTGTCCAGCACGAACATCACGTCGGTGTTCGGCATCTGCATGTCGGAATCGCATTGAACGGCTACCGCTCGCGTGGTTTCGCCGAAGACTCGCATCAGGGTCATCGGCACTGTCGTGGAGGCAACGCCCTTGACCGTGGTGCCGCCGGCCGGCTGCGTGAACTGCCGACTGATCTCGCCGGAACCGTAGTCGTGGTTCGTGAAGTTGGCGTCGAAAAACTGATCCGCCACGGCCTCGCTGTTCGAATTCCACGCGCCTCCGGCCATCGTGCGGCGTCCGGCCAGCGCGCCTGCGTCACAGGCGTGCTGCAGTCGCGTCTTCACGAGATAGAGGCGGCTGAGATCGAGCGCGCCGCCGACCATTCCGGCCATCGGGAAGATCAGCGCCGCGGTCAAAAGGAGCACGTTGCCGGCAACGTCGCGACGTAGGCGCGCGAAGAAGCCGCGCCGCGGTCGCCGCGTTCTGGCCCTTTGGCGTTTCATGTCTGAGCTCCGGTGGCGCCGCATCAGGCAGTGCATCACGGAAAATCTTTAAGATTGCATTGATTGGGGCATCTGCGCGACTGCAGCCTGATGGATGAAGCGCAGCCTTCCGACCTGCCCGAACGCGCGCTCGCGCTGAGTTACGCCGTCGAGGGCCGCGACGCGGCGGCGGCGATCCTGGCGCTCGACGATCGGCTGGCGACCATCATGCGGCGCACGCGCGATCCGCTCACCGGGCAGATGCGGCTGACCTGGTGGCATAACGCGCTGACCGCGCTCGATCCCGCCGCCGCCCCGGCGGAGCCGGTGCTGCAGGCGCTCGCCACCGAGGCGCTGCCGCGCGGCGTCGACGGCGCTACGCTGGCGGCGATCGTCGAGGGGTGGGAGGCGCTGTTAGAGGAGCCGCTCACCGCGGCGGCGGTGGCGCAGCACGCCGGGCGCGGCCGCGCGCTGTTCGCTGCGATCGGCGGCGCCATCGGTGCCGCGAACGACCCGCTCGACGATGCCGGCGCCGGCTGGGCGCTGGCTGACCTCGCCCGCCATCTCAGCGATCCCGCGCTCGCGCAGCGCGCTGGCGAGGAGGCGCGGCGCCTGCTCGGGGCGGCGCTCGGCCGCCGCTGGAGCCGGCGCGGCCGCATGCTCGGCGCGCTTGCCCATCTCGCCCGCGCCGATCTTGCCCGGCCCGACGTGCCGCCCGGCGCCCCCCGCCGCGTGCTGCGTCTGCTTCGTCATCGCCTCACCGGCCGCTGACCTTTCCCGCGCCGTGGCGAGCCGATAAGGTGCGCGGCGGACGGGGGGAGTCGTGGCATGTGGCGCTATCTGGTGGGGGCGGTTTCCGGGCTGCTGGTGGTGACGGCCGGCTTTTTCTTTTTCCGCAGCGGTGCCGAGCCGGACCCGGTGGTGCTCGCCGAAGTCCACGCCGCGCCTCAGGCCGCTGCGCCCGCGCCGGCCGCCGCCCCGGCTGCCACCGACAAGACGCGCGAGGAGAAGCGGTTCGACCGCTACGACAAGGATCGCAACGGCCAGGTCACGCGGGAGGAATATCTCGCGTCGCGCCGCAAGGCGTTCGCCAGGCTGGACACCAACCATGACGGCCAGCTCTCGTTCGACGAATGGGCGGCCAAGACCGAGGACAAGTTCGCGCATGCCGACGCCGACCATTCCGGCGCGCTGACCCCGGCCGAATTCCTGACCACCAAGGTGCAGCGCAAGGCGAAGGCGAAGCCCGCCTGCACCTGCGCGCCGGCCGGCACCGGAGACGCCGGCGATGACTAGGGCCCGGGCCTAGGCCGCCATCCACCCGGCCAGCGCCTCACGCGCCCTGGCGGTGTACAGCTTCTTCCGATCGGCCTTCTTGCTGCGCCCCGGGATCGGCGGGAACAGCCCGAAATTGACGTTCATCGGCTGATAGGTGTCGGCCTCCGCACCCCCGGTGATGTGCCCCAGCAGCGCGCCCAGCGCGGTTTCCACCGGCGGCGGCGCGATCGTCCGGCCGGCAAGCTCGGCGGCGGCGAACCGCCCGGCCAGCAGCCCGATCGCGGCGCTTTCGACATAGCCCTCGCACCCGGTGATCTGCCCGGCAAAGCGGATGTTCGGCCGCGACTTCAGCCGCAGCGTGCCGTCGAGCAGCTCGGGCGAGCGGATGAAGGTATTGCGGTGCAACCCGCCCAGCCGGGCGAACTCGGCCTTCTCCAGCCCCGGAATGGTGCGGAACAGCCGCACCTGCGCGGCATATTTGAGCTTGGTCTGGAAGCCGACGATGGTCCACAGCGTGCCGCTGGCATTGTCCTGGCGCAGTTGCACCACCGCATAGGGCCAGCGCCCGGTGCGCGGATCGTCGAGCCCGACCGGCTTCATCGGGCCATAGCGCAGCGTATCGACGCCGCGCGACGCCATCACCTCGATCGGCATGCAGCCTTCGAAATAGGGCGTGTCCTTCTCCCACTCGCGGAACTCGGTCTTCTCGCCGTCGAGCAACCCCTGGTGGAAGGCGAGATACTGCTCCTTGTCGAGCGGGCAGTTGATATAGTCTTTGCCATCACCCTTGTTCCACCGCGACTGGAACCAGGCCACGTCGAAATCCACGCTGTCGCGGTGCACGATCGGCGCGATCGCATCGAAAAAGGCGAGCGCGTCCGCCCCCGTCGCCGCGCCCACGCTTGTCGCGAGGCCCGGCGCGGTCAGCGGTCCGGTGGCGACGATCGTCAGCCCCTCGGCGGGCAGCGCATCCACCCGCTCGCGCACGATCGTGATATTGGGATGCGCCTCCAGCGCCGCGGTGACGCCCGCGGAAAAGCCGTCGCGATCGACCGCCAGCGCGGAGCCCGCCGGTACCTTGTGCACGTCGCCCTGGCGCATGATCAGCGATCCCAGCGCACGCATCTCGGCATGGAGCAGCCCCACCGCATTGCTCTCGGCATCGTCGGACCGGAAGCTGTTGGAGCAGACCAGCTCGGCAAGATGGTCGGTCTGGTGCGCCGGCGTCATCTCGCCCGATCCGCGCATCTCGGAAAGCTTCACGCGGAAGCCGGCCTCGGCCAGTTGCCATGCCGCTTCCGATCCGGCGAGCCCGCCGCCGATGATGTGGATGTCCTGTGTCGTCATGCCGTCCTTCTCGCGGCGCTCGCGCGGCCGCCGGTGATGTGCTTTGCTGTCGGGATGGCACAAGCATAGTGTCGCGGGGAGGGGAAGGCCATGCGCGTCTTGTGGTGGGCGGCGATCGTCGCGGGCGCGTCCAATTGCCTCGCGTCGTGGAGCGGCTGGGGCGGCCCTGCGGTGATCGTATGGAAGGGCGCCGGCGTTGCGCTGCTGGCGCTGTGGGCAGGAAGCCGTGCGACGAGCGTGGACGGCTGGCTGATCGCCGGCGTGATGGCGCTGGGCGCCCTGGGCGACGTCCTGCTCGATGCGGCGGGTATGACGGTGGGCGCAACGGCCTTCCTCGCCGGGCACGTGCTGGCGGCTATGCTCTACGCCCGCAATCGCGGCATCCGGTTGCCGGTGGCGCAACGTGCGTTCGGCCTCGCCATCGCGCCGGCGACGATCCTGGCGGCAGTCGCCATCGCCCGCGGTTCCGACCAGATGACGGCGGTGACCCTCTACACTACAGGGCTGGCAGTGATGGCCGGTATGGCGTGGCTCAGCCGCTTTCCCGTTTCCCGTACCGGCCTCGGCACCCTGCTGTTCGTCGCCTCCGACCTGCTGATCTTCGCCCGCGCCGGGCCGTTGGCGGGCTGGTTCGTGCCGACACTGCTGGTCTGGCCGCTCTATTTCGCCGGACAGGCGCTGATCGTGACCGGCGTGGTGAGGACGCTCGAAAAGCCGCCGTCCTGACCTGGCTTGTACGCTCGGGAAGGGCGTGCAACCTTGCGCCGTTGCATGAGCCGGAGAAGGGCGTGAGCGCGACGACCACCACAGCCGGCGGGACCGGGCTGAGCAAGCGCCAGATCGCCGCGGTGGTGGCCGGTAACGGCCTGGAATTCTACGACTTCCTCACCTATTCCTTCTTCGCCGCGCAGATCGGTGAAGCCCTGTTCCCGGGCAGCGGCGATGCCCGGCTGCTGCTCAGCCTCGCAACCTTCGGCGTCGGCTTCGTCACGCGCCCGCTGGGCGGCGTGGTGATCGGCCGCATCGCTGACCGTAAGGGTCGGCGGCCGGCGATGATCCTGTCGTTCGCGCTGATGGGCGTGGCGATCGTCGGGCTGGCGCTGACGCCGTCTTATGCCGCGGTCGGGATGGCCGCGCCGGTGCTCGCCGTCCTGTTCCGCATGCTGCAGGGTTTCGCGCTGGGCGGCGAGGTCGGGCCCAATACCGCCTTCCTGGTCGAGGCGGCGCCGCCGCACCGCCGCGGCCTCTACGTCTCGCTGCAATATGCGACGCAGGACAGCGCGGTGCTCGCCTCGGGTACCGTCGGCCTCATCCTGTCGTCGCTGTTGAGCGAGACCGCGCTGGTCGCCTGGGGCTGGCGCGCGGCGTTCCTGCTCGGCGCGCTGATCGTGCCGTTCGGCCTGGCGATGCGCCGCACGCTGGCGGAAACGCTGACGCCCGAGGCGGATCTGGTCGAGACCGGCACCGGCGAGCGCAGCGTGCTGCTGATTGCCGTCGCCGGGCTGCTGCTGCTGATGGGCGGCACGATCGCCAATTACGCGCTCGATTACATGACCACCTTCGCGCAGAATTCGCTGCACATGCGGGTCGACACGGCGTTCGGGGCGACGGTGGTGCTTGGCGTCACCAGCGTGGCGTTCGATCTCGTGTCCGGCTGGCTCGCCGATCGCTACGGCCGGAAGCGCGTGGTGCTGGTGCCGTGGCTGCTGCTGTTCCTGCTGGCGATCCCGTCGTTCCTGGTGATCGTCCACTTCCGCACCGCCACCGCGCTCTTCACGATGACCGCGCTGCTCTCCATCCTGATCGCGCTGTCGATGTGCCCGGCGCTGACCCTGTTCACCGAGTCGCTGCCGGCAAGGGTGCGCGCGGGCGCGATGGGGACGGTCTACGCGCTGTCGATCGCCATCTTCGGCGGCAGCGCGCAGTTCGTCGAGCAGCTGCTGATCAGATGGAGCGGCAACCCGATGGCGCCCGCCTTCTACATGACCGCGGCGCTCGCGTTCGGCGTGATCGGCATCCTGATCCTGAAGGAGCCGGGCTTGACGCAAAACGGGGCCGAGGCGCCCCGCCTCGACCCCGCTTTGTCGTCCTAGCCTCCGTCGCTGCATTCGCTGCGACGACGCCCGGTCAGTCGAACATCTTGCCCCAGCGGCGGACCGGGCGGTCCTTCCAGTAACCGCGGTGATAGGCGTCCGACGCCAGCAGCGGCATGACGCTGCCGGCTTCGGCGAACACCATCTGCTCCAGCGCGGTGTCGACCTTGCCCCAGCTCGCCGCTTCCTTCAGCGTCGAGGACGAGCAGGCGCCGTCGCGCACGTCGGCGACGGTGATCTGCACGGCATATTTGTGCATCTCGACATCGTCATGGCCCAGGATCTCGGCACAGACGACGGTGTCCTGGATGAAGTTCTTCGGCACGCCGCCGCCGATCATCAGCAGGCCGGTGGTACCCGCCTTGATCTTGATGTCGGTCAGCTCGCGGAAGTCGGCCACCGCGTCGATCGTCATATAGGGCTTGCCCGCCTTCATGCGGTCGACCTGGTGCTTGACCAGCCCGAACCCGGCCGACGAATCGACGAACGCCGGGCAGAAGATCGGCACGTCATGCTCATAGGCGAGCTTGACCAGGCTGTTGTCCTTCTTGCCGTGCTCGCTCAGGTACTTGCCCATCTCGCGGATGAACGCGCGGCTCGAATAGGGCTTGGCGTCCAGCGAGTCGGCGATCTTGCCGATCGTATGGTCGCAGTCCTGCAGCTGCTCCTCGTCGATATAGGTATCGTAGATGCGATCGATGTAGAGCGAGCGCAGCGTGTTATCGTCGGGGATTTCCAGCGCCTGGTAGTGCTTGTGGCCAAGCCCTTCGAAGAAATCCATGTCGACGATGGTGGCGCCGGTGGCGACCACGCCGTCGATCATGTTCGAGCGCAGCAGCTCGGCATAAAGGTCCATGCAGCCGGCGGCCGAGGTCGACCCGGCGACGACGAGGAAGATCGAGCAGTCCTTGTCCTGCAGCATCTGGTTGTAGATGCCGGTAGCGCGCGCGAGATCGCGGCTGGTGAAGCTCATCTTGCTCATCGAATCGATGATCGGCCGCGCGTCGAAGCTGCGGATGTCGACATGCTCGACCATGGTCGAGAGCAGTTCGGCCTTGCGGATGTCGTTGGGGGCGGAGGGCGTGCCGAATTCGGTATCGCTCATGGGAGAAACGCTCCTGTTTCACAAAACCGCTGTCGTTCAGGGGACGCGGAAACCCGTGGGACGGCGGCGACGCACCAACACGGTGCGCCGCACGCCAATTCACTGACAGGCGCTGGTTACAGCGTAACGACGTTCGACGCGACCCGCTCGGCCTCGTCGAGGTAGAGCGAGGCCATCGGTTCGTCCTCGACCTCGATCGTCTCGTCCGATCCGAAGCCGTTGAACGCCGTGCGCATCGCCGCGCCATAGGCGCCCAGCATGCCGATCTCGATATAATCACCGGCGCGCACGTCGGCGGGCAGCTCGAACGGGCCGGTCATGTGATCGAGGTCGTCGCACGTCGGACCGTAGAAGCTGAACGCCATGTCGCGGGCGTCGCTGTCGGGCTCGCGCAGCAGGCGGACGGGGAAGCGCCAGCCGATATGCGCGGCATCGAACAGCGCGCCATAGGCGCCGTCGTTGATGTAGAGCTCGTCGCCACGCCGCTTCTCCACGCGCACGACCAGCGAGCTGTACTCGGCGCACAGCGCCCGGCCGGGCTCGGCCCACAGCTCCGCCGAATAGGAAATCGGCAGGCTCTCGAACGCGCGGTGGATCGTCTCGAAATAGCGGTCGAGCTGCGGCGGCTCCATGCCGGGATAAACGCTCGGGAACCCGCCGCCGACGTCGATCACGTCGACGGTCACCGCCGCCTCGACGATCGCCTCGCGCACGCGCTCCATCGCGCCGGCATAGGCCTCGGGCGTCATCGCCTGGCTACCGACATGGAAGCAGATGCCCAGCGCATCGGCCGCCTGGCGTGCGGCGAACAGCAGCGCCTTCGCTTCGTGCGGCGCGGCGCCGAACTTGGCGGCGAGGCTCAGCTTCGAATGTTCCGACGACACGCGCAGTCGGACGCAAAGCGTCAGGTCGGTCGCATTGCCGGTGGCGCGCATGATCTTCTCCAGCTCCTCGATGGTATCGAGGCTGAAGGTGCGCACATTATGCTCGAAATAAGCTTCGCGGATCGCTTCCTCGGCCTTGACCGGGTGCATGAAGCACAAGGTCGCTTGCGGAAGCGTCCGCGAAACGAGCCGCACCTCGGCGATCGAGGCGACGTCGAAATGCGTGATGCCGTTGTCCCACAGGACGCGGATCAGATCGGGCGAGGGGTTCGCCTTGACCGCATAGATCGACTTGCCCGGAAACCTCTCGACGAAGAATCGGGCGGCGCGAGCCGCGGCGTGCGGGCGAACGAGCGTTACCGGCTGGACCGGACGAAGGGCGGTTGCTAGCCCCAGCGCGCTATGGTGCTTGGCCAATTCAAGGGACCTCCAACGGGTAGTTCGACACGAGTGGGCTGCCTTGCGGTTGGAAGTCCCATGGGGCAGCGGAGGCGCGACATAGGAGCACCGGGCAGCGATGTAAAGCGCTGTGAAGTGATGAGGGTCGAGACGTGATGATTGTGCGACAACCTACCCGCGCCGGCGTAAGGGATGCAGCGGCAAAGATTGCTCAAATTCTGCCTCCTGCACCGTTGTTCGTTCACCAGGTCGGCGGCGTGCCGATCGCCTTCAAGGCCGAATCGCTCCAGCCGATGGGCGCGTTCAAGGTCAGGGGCGCCTGGCACCGCCTGACCGCGCTGGACACTAACGCGCGTAAGCGCGGGGTCGTTGCCTTCTCCTCCGGAAATCATGCGCAAGGCATTGCCTGGGCGGCGAAAAAACTGGGCATGCCGGCGACCATCGTCATGCCCTCCGATGCGCCGCGGGTGAAACGCGAATCGACGCTCGCGCTGGGCGCCGAGGTGGTCGCCTATGACCGCGCGACCGAAAGCCGCGAGGTGATCGCCGCGCAACTGGCCGAGGCACGGGGCGCCGTGCTGGTGCCGAGCTTCGATGATCCCTGGGTGATCGAGGGGCAGGGGAGCGCCGCGGTCGAGGCTGCGGCGCAGATGGTGGAGCTCGGCCTGCCGTCGCCCGTCCACGCGGTGGTGCCGTGCGGCGGTGGCGGGCTGGCCGCCGGGACGGCGCTGGCGCTGCCCGACGCGCGCATCACGGTGGTCGAGCCCGAAGGATGGGACGACATGCGCCGCAGCCTGGAGGCGGCGTGGATCGAGCCGGTCGGCGCCAACCCGCCGCCGACTGCCTGCGACGCGTTGATGACCAAGGAGGTTTCGCCGCTGACCTTCGACCTGCTCGCCAAGCGCGGTGCCGAGGGCGTGGCGGTCAGCGAGGCGGAGATCCGCACCGCGCAACGCTGGGCGGTGGAGAAGCTGCGGCTGGTGGTCGAGCCGGGCGGGGCGGTGGCGCTCGCCGCCCTGCTCGCCGAAAAGGTTCGGCCGGTCGCCGGCATGCTGGTGATCCTGTCGGGCGGCAATGTCGATCCAGAGGCGTTCGGCCGGGTGCTGGCCGGCGAGGGCGAGGCGGCGCGCATCGCCGAGCCCGCCTGAAACACGCCTGCCTGGACCTCCGGGGCTGCTAGTGCGTTGCGCTGCGGCGAGAACCTGACGGGAGAACGAGATGTCGAACAGATCGACCACGGTCGCACTCGGCGCGCTGGCGCTGGCCCTGGCGGGATGCAGCGGCGGCCAGCAGCCGACCGATGACAATGCCAGTGCGGCGGCGATGAACGTGCCGGGCAACGACGTCACCACGGTGACGGAAAGCGATGCCCCCGACACCGCCGACACCACCACGGCGCCGCCGTCGAGCGGCCTCAACAACAGCGACGCCGCTCCCGCTCCCGCTCCCGCGCCAACGCCGACGCCGTCCCCGACCGCCAGCACCGCCGCTGCCGCGCCGGACGATTCGGGCACCGGACCGGCTGCGGAGGTCGTCCGCAGCTATTATGCGGCGATCGACCACGGCGAATATCGCGCCGCCTACCAGCTGTGGGGCAATGACGGCCAGGACAGCCACCAGAGCTTCACCAAGTTCCGCCAGGGTTTCGCCAGGACGGCGACCACCTCGGTTGCGGTCGGCCAGCCCGGCGACAGCGAAGGCGCGGCCGGATCGATATACATCACCGTGCCGGTCACCGTCCGCGCGCAGCTGAAGGACAGGACGCAGCAGCGCTTCACCGGCCATTACGTGCTGCGGCGTGTGAACGACGTGCCCGGATCGACGGCGGCTCAGCGCCGCTGGCACCTCTACTCGGCCGATCTCAGGCGGTCCTGAGCGGGCCCGTTCAGTTGAGCGTCGCGCCCGGCTGGTGCCACGCCGCGTCGGCGGCGGCCTTCAGCCGGGCCATCGCGCGGGCATGTTCGTCGGCGTCGATGATGCCGTTGTCGCGCAGCCAGTCGAACTTCTGCGATTCGCGGTCGGGATCGGCGTCGAGATCGACCTCCGCCAGCGCCCGCCTCAGATACGCCCGCCGTGCGGCCTCGATCCGCGCGAGGATCTCGTCATGGCGCGAGTCGGCGATGATCCGGATCGGGCCGCCGGGCACATCGAGGTCGGTAAAGGTGACGGTGAGCAGGCGTCGTGTGCGCATGATCACCAGCGCGGCGACCGACGCCAGGCACAATGCCGTGACCCACAGGCTGATCCCCGGTAGGAACTGGCCGGCGAGCATGCTGCCGATCGCCAGCGCATAGGTGACGATCGACAGCAATTGCACCGGTCGGTGCGCGGCGACCGTCACGCGGTTCCGCGTGGTGCAGTCGATCGCGTCCCAGCCATAATCGGCCTCGCGGCTCGACGTATCGGCAATGCGGTAGCCGAGCCGCTCCTCGCCGAAGGTGAAGCGCGTCGTGACACCCCACCGCCGCTGGCTGACCTCCTCGGCCACCGCCGCCTCGCGGTTATTTGATCGGCGAGTTGGGATCGAGCCGCATGTCGAGGTAATTGTCCACCGACTGCATCAGCTCGGGCATCTCATGCTCGAAGAAATGGTTGGCGCGCGGGATCACGTCGTGATGGATCGTGATGTGCTTCTGCGTGCGCAGCTTGTCGACCAGCTTCTGCACCGCCGGCGGCTGCACCACCTCGTCGGCTTCGCCCTGGATGATGATGCCCGACGAGGGGCAGGGCGCCAGGAAGCTGAAATCGTACATGTTGGCGGGCGGCGCGATCGAGATGAAGCCGCGAATTTCCGGGCGGCGCATCAACAGCTGCATGCCGATCCACGCGCCGAAGCTGACGCCGGCGATCCAGGTGGTCTGCGCCTCGGGGTGGAAGCTCTGTACCCAGTCGAGCGCGCTCGCCGCGTCGGAGAGTTCGCCGATGCCGTTGTCGAACGTGCCCTGGCTCTTGCCGACGCCGCGGAAATTGAAGCGCAGCGTGGCGAACCCGCGCCGCTGGAACGTCTTGTACAGCTCGATGGCGATGCGGTTGTTCATCGTGCCGCCGCTCGACGGATGCGGGTGCAGGATCATCGCCACCGGCGCACGCGGCTTGGGTGCAGGGGCGAAACGGCCTTCGAGACGGCCTTCGGGGCCGGGGAAAATGACTTCGGGCATGGGACCTGTGATCTTGGCGCGGTGGCGCTGAAAAAACCTGACGGCTATATAGGCGGGAGCCCGTAATGCGCAATTCTTTCGGAAGACCTGCTTGCCCGATCGTCTCTATCTGGACCACGCCGCAACGACCCCGATGACTGCGACCGCGCGCGCCGCCGTAGTCGAGGGCATGGCGCGCTGGGCCAACCCGTCCTCACCGCATGCCGAGGGGCGCGCCGCGCGCGCCGCGCGGGAGGACGCCCGCCGCCGCATCGCCGCCGCCTATGGCTGGCCGCACGAGACGATCCTGACCAGCGGCACCAGCGAGGCGCTGGCGATCGCGCTCAACCGGGCGAGTGTCGCCCGCCGCCTGATTTCCGCGATCGAGCACGACGCCGTG
>JBQCHA010000264.1:0-11886 GCA_051955175.1 Sphingomonas sp. | reverse complement strand
CTTCCTTGCCGACCTTCTCCATCGCTTCCGCGATCTTCTCGCCGACTTCCTTGTCGCCGTTGGCCGAGATGGTGCCGACCTGGGCGATCTCGTTATTGCCCGAGACGTTCTTCGAGCGGCTCTTGATGTCGTCGACGACCTTGTGGACGGCGAGGTCTATGCCGCGCTTCAGGTCCATCGGGTTCATGCCGGCGGCGACCGACTTCATGCCCTCGCGAACGATCGCCTGGGCGAGCACGGTGGCGGTGGTGGTGCCGTCACCGGCGACGTCGTTGGTCTTCGAGGCGACCTCGCGGACCATCTGCGCGCCCATGTTCTCGAACTTGTCCTTCAGTTCGATTTCCTTGGCGACGGTGACGCCGTCCTTGGTGATGCGCGGGGCACCGAACGACTTGTCGATGACGACGTTGCGGCCCTTCGGGCCCAGCGTGACCTTCACCGCGTCGGCGAGGATGTCGACGCCGCGCAGGATACGCTCACGAGCGTCGCGCGAAAATTTTACGTCCTTGGCTGCCATGATGATTGGCTCCTATTGGCGTTGAAGTGGAGAAAGTGGAGAGTGTCGCGAAGGCGGCGATCAGGCCTCGACGATGCCGAGGATGTCGCTTTCCTTCATGATCAGCAGGTCTTCGCCGTCGACCTTGACCTCGGTGCCCGACCACTTGCCGAACAGGATGCGATCGCCGGCCTTGACGTCGAGCGGCGTCACCTTGCCGTCCTCGTTCTTGGCGCCGGCGCCGGCGGCGACGACTTCACCCTCCTGGGGCTTTTCCTTGGCGGTGTCGGGGATGATGATCCCGCCGGCCGTCTTTTCCTCGGCCTCTACGCGGCGGACCAGAACGCGATCGTGCAGCGGACGAAAGTTCATGCGCCATCCTTTCCTTGCGATGGTTTGTGACAAATTTCTGGCACTCACCAAGGGCGAGTGCCAACAGGGCGGCATATGTGGAAGGGTCGGGCAGCCGTCAACGGGCGGCGCAGGAAATTTTTTGCCCTCGGGATCAGCCGTATTGGGGTGATAACACGGGCCGTTTACTCCCTCTTCCACATGTTCTAGCGAGAAGCCAGCGACGTGCGGGCAAGCGAGGGAGCGACGCGGTGAAACTGGTCAAGGGCGCGTGGAAGATCCTGGTCGGCATCAAGGATGCGCTGGTCCTCGTCTTCATGCTGCTGTTCTTCGGGGCGCTGTTCGCGGCGCTGAATGCGCGCGGCGGCCCGGCGACGATCGACAACGGCGCGCTGCTGCTCGATCTCGATGGCACGATCGTCGAGCAGCCTCACAGCATCAGCCCCACCGCCCTGCTGTCGGGCCAGGACATCGCGCATGAATTCCGCCTGCGCGACCTGGTGCGCGCGATCGACGCGGCGCGGACCGACAGCCATGTGAAGGCTGTCGTCCTGGACCTCGACCATTTCGGCGGCGGCTATCCAGAGGCGATCAGCGAGGTCGCCGATGCGTTGGGCCGGGTGCGCGCCAGCGGTAAGCCGGTGCTGGCCTACGCCACCGCCTACACCGATTCCGGCTATCGCCTGGCCGCCGACGCGAGCGAGATCTGGATCAACCCGATGGGCGGATCGCTGTTCCTCGGCCCGGGTGGCTCGCAGCTCTATTACAAGAACCTGATCGACAAGCTGGGCGTCGACGTTCACGTCTACCGCGTCGGCAAGTTCAAATCCTTCGTCGAGCCCTATACCCGCACCGATGCCTCGCCCGAGGCGAAGCAGGCCGACCAGCAGCTTTATGGCGCGATCTTCGCGCAGTGGCAGGAAGGCGTGAAGAAGGCGCGGCCGCAAGCCGACATCGCGCCGTTCCTGACCTCGCCTGAGAAGCCGATCCTGGCGGCGAACGGCAATATCGCCGAGGCCAATCTGGCGCATCATATCGTCGACAAGCTGGGCGACCGTATCGCGTTCGGCCAGCGCGTCGCGCAGATCGCCGGCGCGCCGTCGGGCGACCATCCGGCCGGCGCGTTCAACACGATCGACCTCGACGACTTCATCCAGGCACATCCGGTACGAGGCAAAGGCGATGCGATCGGCGTCATCACCGTCGCCGGCGACATCGTCGACGGCAAGGGCGGCCCCGGTGAAGCGGCGGGCGACACCATTTCCAAGCTGGTGCTGAACGGCCTCGCCAAGAAGAACCTCAAGGCGCTGGTGGTGCGCGTCGATTCGCCGGGGGGGTCGGCGTTCGCGTCCGAACAGATCCGCTCGGCGATCCTGCAGGCCAAGGCGCAGAAGCTGCCGGTGGTCGTCTCGATGGGCAGCCTCGCCGCGTCGGGCGGCTATTGGGTGTCGACCGCCGGCGACACGATCTTCGCCGAGCCCAACACGATCACCGGTTCGATCGGCATCTTCGGCATCATTCCCACCTTCGAGAACACGCTGAAGAAGATCGGCGTCACCACCGACGGGATCAGAACGACGCCGCTGTCGGGCCAACCCGACGTGGTCGGCGGCACCAACCCGACGGTCGACGCGATCTTCCAGGCCGGCATCGACAATGGCTATCGCCAATTCATCGCCCGCGTCGCCAAGGCGCGCCACATGACGCCCGATCGCGTCAACCAGATCGGCCAGGGGCATGTGTGGGACGGCGGCACCGCTCGCCAGCTGGGGCTGGTCGACCGCTTCGGCAACCTGCACGATGCAATCGCCGAGGCGGCGCGCCGGGCCGGACTGAACCCCGACCATGTCCATGCCGTGTACCTGGAGCAGAAGCCGAGCTGGGCCGAGAAGCTGGCGATGCAGCTGGCCCGCAACAATGGCGATGACGATGACGACGCCGCTGGCGATGCGTTCAGCCGCATCGCCGGCCAGCGCCGCGCGGTGTTCGCGGACGTGCTGGGCGAGCTGCGGCAGCTCTCGTCGGGCGCAGCGATCCAGGCGCGCTGCCTCGAATGCGGTGCGCTGGGCCCGGTGCAGCCGGCGCCCGAGGACGTCAGCCTGATGCACGCGCTGCTCGCGAAGCTCGACTGGTGATCGCGATCCGCCCCGCCCGGCCCGAAGATGCCGCGGCGATCGCCGCGATCTACGCGCCCTATGTGCTGAGCGGCACGACCACCTTCGAGACCGAACCGCCCGATACCCGGGCAATGCGGCACCGGATGGAGGCGTCGGACGGATTCTATCCCTGGCTGGTCGCGACCAACGGCGATCCGGACGGCGGCGTGCTCGCTTACGCCTATGCCGGCATGTTCCGCGATCGGCCGGCTTATCGCTTCGTCGTCGAGACCTCGATCTACGTCGCCGGGCCGGTGCAGGGCCAGGGCGCCGGGCGGCTGCTGTACGAGGCGCTGATCGACACGCTGCGCGCGCAGGGCTTCACCCAGGCGATCGGTGCCATTGCGCTGCCCAACGACGCGTCGATCGCGCTGCACGAGGCGACCGGCTTCCGTCGCGCCGGCGTCTACCGCGAGGTCGGCTACAAACAGGGCCGCTGGATCGACGTCGGCTTCTGGCAGTGCCAGTTGAACGAGTCGGTGGCCTCGCCGCCTGAGCCTCGTCCGTTCAGCGAAGTCGGGCTGGTCCGCAACTAGCCCGCGGATCGCCGACGCTCCTCGGCCGTTGTCGCTAGACCTGCAGGCGCGCGTCGGCCCGCCTTCCCCGCTGGAGAAATGACGCCATGTTCGCCGTCGGTTGCCTGTTCCCGGTCGTGTTCGCCATCGGCGGCGTGCTGCTGGGCGGCTTCATCGGGGGGCAGCCGGGATCGATCTGGGGCGGCGTCATCGGCCTGGTGACCGGGTTCGCCGTGCCGGCGGTGATGTTCTACGCCTTCGTGAAGGCACGTCGCGCACGGTAGCGCGCGCCCTTGCTCAGCCGGCGTTGGCGATCGCGAACAGCCCCGCCGTGCCGATCAGGTAGAGGATAAGCACCGCCAGCGAGTCCACGCCCATGCCGAACACCCGCCGCCGCGGCCGGAAGATCAGGCCGGCGAGATAGACGCTGGTCAGCAGCACCGCCAGCCCGGCCAGATAGATGTCGGTGTCGTGCGCCTGCGGCAGCACCGCCCGCCCGGAAATCAGCGTCGCCAGCAGGAACAGCACCGGCAGGAAGGCATTGCCGCCGAAAATGTCGCTGATCGCCAGCTGATAGTCGCCGGCCTTGGTCGAGGTGAGGCCCGTCGACAGCTCGGGCAGCGAGGTCGCCGCGGCCAGCACGGTCGCGCCGAACAGCACGCCCGTCATGCCGATGTGCCCGGCGATGGCATCGCCCGAGCGTTCCAGCACCACGCCCGCCACCAAGGTCACCACGGCGGCGATGACGAACACGATCACCGTTCGCGTCGTACTGACGCCCTGCTGCTGCGCCTGCTGGTCCTTGCTCTTCTGCGAATGACCTTTTGGCTTCTCTTGGGTGTCCGGCGCGTCGCCATTCTCGTCATGCCAGGGCAGGCCGCGGTTCGCCCGGCCGATCAGCCAGATTCCGGCCAGCCAGACCAACGTGATCAGCACCGCGCCGGGTGTCAGCCGCAGGGCG
This sequence comes from Sphingomonas sp., assembly GCA_051955175.1. GTDB lineage: Bacteria > Pseudomonadota > Alphaproteobacteria > Sphingomonadales > Sphingomonadaceae > Sphingomonas. The sequence continues at coordinate 7,407 of JBQCHA010000264.1, read as the reverse complement.
GTCAGCGTTGCCGGCATCTGCGTGCCCATGATCGAGACGATCAACACGGCCACGACCAGCAGGCCCTCGATCACCAGCGTCAGGCTCGCCGCCTTGTAGGTCAGCGGGTCCCTGCCGCGCATCCCGAACGCATCGAGCGCGACCAGCACCACCGTCTGGATGGCGATGCCACCCAGGATGTTGCCCACCGCGACACCCACCGTACCGGCCGCGGCAGCGCTGGCGGTGATCGCGATCTCCGGCAGGTTGGTGGCGATGGCGAGCAGGATGACGCGCCCCAGCGCCTGGCCCAATCCGAAACGCGACGACAAGACGTCGGTGGTGTCCGACAACTTGACACCCGCCACCCAGATCGCCGCCGCGCCGGCGACGAAGATGGCAAGCAGCGCAGGCCATGGCCAGCCCTCAAACATCGGCATCCTCTCGATAATTGGCTTTGAGATGCAGAGGCAACGCGTCGCGGCGTGGCGGCGTTCCGCAGCCGCGCCGGCTCAGTCGAACCGCTCGTCGGTAAGCCCGCGGTAGGCCGGCAGCGCGAGCTTCCAGTGCATCGCCGCGGCACGCAGGCCGAAACCGGCGAGCGCCGCCACCGTTGCCGCCTCGAACGCCGGCAGGCCGAGCAGCCGCAGCGTGACGTACAAGGCGGAGGCCAAGGCAGCCGCCGTCACGTAAAGCTCGGGCCGCATCAGGATCGACGGTTCGCCCGCCAGGACGTCGCGGATGATGCCGCCCACGCAGGCGCTGAGCGTGCCCATTACCACCGCCGGGACCGGCGGCACGCCGAAGCTGAGCGCCTTGCCCGCGCCGAACACGGCAGAGGCGGCAAGCCCCACGGCATCGAGCCAGGCGAGCGCCGAGCCGCGCCACCAGCGCTCCGGCGTCAGCCAGATGACCAGCGCCGCCGCCAGGCACACCAGCGCCGCCAGCCGGTCCTGCACCCAGAACACCGGCGCGCCGATCAGTAGGTCGCGCATCGTGCCGCCTCCGACACCGGTGATCAGCGCGAAGAAGGCGAGCGTCACCAGCGTCTGGCCGCGCCGTGCAGCGGCCAGCGCGCCCGTCGCGGCGAACACCGCCAGCCCGCACAGATCGAGCCACGGCAGGATGGGGCCGAATTGCCACGCGTTGGTCATCACGTGTTCCACCCGGTGTCTCTGCCGCCAGGGAGGCGCGGAGTCGAGCCACCCAGCACAATCAAAAAGCGATGAAAATCGCGCGCCGGGACTGGAAAGAGCGGCAATGCGCCGGCAAAGAGGCGTGCATGCATCGCTATCGTCCGCGGATGATCGTCGCCGCCGTGCTGCTCGCGGCGCTGGCCGGCTTCGTCGATGCGATCACCTATCTCAGCCTCAGCGGCTTCTTCGCCTCGTTCATGAGCGGCAATACCACCCGGCTGGGCGTGGGCGTGGCGACCGGCGACTATGCCAGCGTGCGGACCGCCGGCGCGCTGCTGTGCGCATTCCTCTGCGGCGTGATGATCGCCACCATGCTGGCGGTGCGCTTCGCCCGCCGCCGAAAGCCGACGGTGATGCTGGCGGTGACCCTCCTGCTGGCACTGGCGGCGCTGCTCGCCGGCTTCACCGATCGTCATTACCCGCTGATGCTGCTCGCGGTCGCGATGGGCGCGGAAAACGGCGTGTTCAACCGCGAGGGCGAGGTGTCGATCGGCCTCACCTACATGACCGGCACGTTGGTCAAGCTGGGGCAGAAGCTCGCGGCCGCGCTGATCGGCAGCGGCGGTGCGTTCGCCTGGGCGCCGTATTTCGGGCTGTGGCTGGGGTTTGCGGTGGGCGCCGTGCTCGGCGGCCGTGAGTTCCTGGCGCTCGGCCACGGCGCGCTTTGGGCGGGGGCGGCGGCGTCGGGCGCGCTGACGCTCGCGGTGGCGGCGCTGACGTGGGATCAGGAGAGCTGAGGGCGTTCCATGGCGGCAGGTGTGAGGCGAAACGGCAGGCGCTCACGATCTATCCGGCCGGCCGCCGCCAGGCCTGGGGAAACACTTCACATACAAACGTCGATTCCGCAAAAACGGGAATCCAGAAGCGCCACCGCCTCCAAAGAGCCGCTACGGCAGCCAGTCTGGATTCCCCGCCTTCGCGTGGGTGACGAAGGAGACCCGCGCCGCCTGTCACAGCTCGTCAACGTGATGCCCGCGAAGAACGCCGGGCGTCACGTCTTCAGATGTGAATCGGTTTGCCCGTCACCGCCATCGCCGCTTCCTTGATCGCCTCGGAATGCGTCGGGTGGGCATGGCAGGTATAGGCGATGTCCTCGGACGTCGCGCCGAACTCCATCGCCTGCGCGGCCTGGGCGATCATCGTGCCGGCCACCGACGCGATGATCCAGACGCCGAGCACCCGGTCGGTGTTGGCATCGGCGATCACCTTCACGAAGCCGTCGGGCTCGTGGTTGGTCTTGGCGCGCGAATTGGCGAGCATCGGGAACTTGCCGACCTTCACCTCGCCGCGCTCCTTGGCCGCTTCCTCGGTCAGGCCGACGCCGGCAATCTCCGGCCAGGTATAGACGACGCTGGGGATCACATCGTGGTTCACGATGCCGGTGAGGCCGGCGATGTTCTCGGCCACCGCGATGCCCTCGTCCTCCGCCTTGTGCGCCAGCATCGGGCCCGGGATGACATCGCCGATCGCCCACACGCCGGGTACCGTCGTGGCAAAGTCGTGATCGGTCTCGATCTGGCCGCGCTGATTGGTAGCGAGGCCGATCTTGTCGAGGCCCAGGCCATCGGTATTGGCGCGGCGCCCGATCGACACCAGCACGCAATCGGCGGTGATCGTCTCGGCCTCGCCGCCCTTGGCGGGCTCGGCGGTGATCGTCGCGGTGCCGCCATCGACGGTGATGCCGGTCACCTTGGTGCCGAGCTTGAACTCGATACCCTGCTTCTTGAAGATCTTGTTGGCTTCCTTGCGGACTTCGCCGTCGAAGCCGGGCAGGATCTGGTCGAGGAATTCGACGCAGGTGACCCTGGCGCCCAGACGGCGCCACACGCTGCCGAGTTCCAGCCCGATCACGCCGCCGCCGATCACCACCATGTGCTCCGGCACCTTGGGCAGTTCCAGCGCGCCGGTGGAATCGACGATCACCTTCTGGTCGATCTCGACGCCGGGCAGCGGCATCACCGACGATCCGGTGGCGATGACGATGTTCTTCGCCGTCACCTTGTCGCCGTTCACCGAGACGGTATGCGCATCCTCGAACGACGCCTTGCCCTTCAGCCAGGTGACCTTGTTCTTCTTGAACAAATATTCGATGCCGCCGGTCAGCTGCTTCACCGCATCCTTGCGCTGGCCGTGCATCGTATCGAGGTCGAGCTCGGGCGTGACCTTGATGCCCATCTTGGCCATCATGCCGCCCTTGGCAGCCTCGAAATATTCGGACGCATGCAGCATCGCCTTGGACGGGATGCAGCCGACGTTGAGGCAGGTGCCGCCCAGCGTCTCGCGGCTTTCGGCGCACGCCGTCTTGAGCCCCAGCTGCGCCGCGCGGATCGCCGCGACATAGCCGCCGGGGCCGGCACCGATCACGAGGACGTCATAGTCGAAACTGTCTGCCATCTTTATTATCTCCACCCCGGCGCAGGCCGGGGTCCAGTTACGGGCGAGAAGTGGTGACCGTTACGCCCTATTTCATCAGCTGTCCCACCTGGACCCCGGCCTTGGGTCCCATCAAAGTAGTACTTTGATGGGTGCCCTGTCGCCGGGGAGGTGTTAGAAATCAAAGGTCGATCAAAATCCGCGTCGGGTCCTCGATCGCGTTCTTGAGCGCGACCAGGAACGTCACGGCCTCGCGGCCGTCGATCAGGCGGTGGTCGTAGCTCAGCGCGAGGTACATCATCGGGCGGACCACGACCTGGCCGTCGCGCACGACCGGACGATCCTCGATACGGTGGAGGCCGAGCACCGCGGACTGCGGCGGGTTGATGATCGGCGTCGACAGCAGCGAACCGAACACGCCGCCGTTGGAGATGGTGAAGGTACCACCCTTCATCTCCTCCATCTTGAGCTCGCCCGATTTGGCGCGGCGACCGAAATCGCCGATCGTCTTCTCGATCTCGGCGATCGACAGCTGGTCGGCATCGCGCACCACCGGCACGACGAGGCCCTGCGGCGCGGACACCGCGACCGAGATATCAGCATAATCGTGATAGACGATCTCGTCGCCCTCGATCGAGGCGTTGACGCTCGGCACGTCCTTCAGCGCCAGACACGCCGCCTTCGCGAAGAAGCCCATGAAGCCCAGGCGGACGCCGTGCTTCTTCTCGAACAAATCCTTGTACTTGGCGCGCGCCTCGATCACCGCGGTCATGTCGACGTCATTGAACGTCGTCAGCATCGCGGCGGTGTTCTGCGCTTCCTTCAGGCGGCGGGCGATGGTCTGGCGCAGGCGCGTCATGCGGACGCGCTCTTCCTTGCGGGCCGGGGCGGCGCTCGAGGCGGCGGCAGGCGCAGCAGCGGCCGGGGCAGCCGCGCCACCCTTCTGCGCGGCGGCGACCACATCGTCCTTGGTGATGCGCCCGTCCTTGCCGGTGCCGGTGATCGTCGCCGGGTCGACACCATATTCGAGCACCGCGCGGCGGACCGAGGGCGACAGTGCCGCGGCCTCGACATTGCCGGCGGGCGCCTGCTGACCAGCGGTGGCCGGCGCGGGCTGCGGCACCGCGGGCTGCGGCTCGGGCGAAGCGGCGGGCGCTGGCGTCGGCGCAGGTGCAGCGGCCGGCTTGGCAGCAGTCGCGCCACCTTCCTCGACCGTCGCGATCAGCGCGCCGACCTCGACGGTGTCGCCCACGGCAACCTTGTGCTCGCCCATCACGCCGGCGACGGGGCTAGGAACCTCGACCGAAACCTTGTCGGTTTCCAGGCTGGCGATCGGCTCGTCCGCCTGCACCGGGTCGCCCGGCTGCTTCAGCCACTCGCCGAGCGTCGCTTCGGTGATCGATTCACCCAGGGTGGGGACTTTGACTTCGGTCATCTCTTTTTCTTCCCTCCCCGGCGAAGGCCGGGGTCCAGTTGCGAGACGTTCTTTGGCGAGCGCTTCGCTTCATTAGTTCGGCCTTCCCACCTGGGCCCCGGCCTCGGCCGGGGAAGTCAGGAAGGTATGGTCGTCATCCCTTACGCGTCCGCCGTATCTCTTCACGGACGTTGTGGCCCAGCGCATCGGCGACGAGCGCGCCCTGCTCCATCTGGTGGCGCTTCATCAGCCCGGTCGCCGGCGAGGCCGACGCCATGCGGCCGGCATAGCGGGCACGTGCCACCGGCGACTTGGCTTCGGCCAGGCACGCCTCGATGAACGGCTCGACGAAGGACCAGGCGCCGTTATTCTTCGGCTCTTCCTGCGCCCAGACCACGTCCTGGAGGTTGGGCAGGCGTTGCAGCCGCTTGGTGAGCGGCTCGCCCGGGAAGGGATAGAGCTGCTCGACGCGGACGATCTGCGTGTTCTTGTCGCCCGCGGCGTCGCGTGCCTCGATCAGGTCGTAGGCGACCTTGCCGGTGCACAGCACCAGCCGCTTGGTCTCGGCATCCGCGGGCGCCGACGGATCGGACAGCAGGCGACGGAAGTGGCTGTCGCCGAGGAAGTCCTCCGACCTCGACACCGCCATCTTGTGCCGCAGCAGCGACTTCGGCGTCATGATGACCAAGGGCTTGCGGAAGCTGCGGTGCATCTGCCGGCGCAGCAGATGGAAATAATTGGCCGGCGTGGTGCAGTTGGCGACCTGCATATTGTCCTGCGCGCAGAGCTGCAGATACCGCTCCAGCCGCGCCGAACTATGCTCCGGCCCCTGCCCTTCGTAGCCATGCGGCAGCAGCATCACCAGGCCGTTGGCGCGCAGCCACTTGGCTTCGCCGCTGGCGATGAACTGGTCGATCATGATCTGCGCACCATTGGCGAAATCGCCGAACTGCGCTTCCCACATAACCAGCGTCTTGGGGTCCGCCAGCGCGTAGCCATATTCGAAGCCGAGCACGCCATATTCGCTGAGCGGCGAGTCGAGCACTTCGAAGCGGCCATGCTCGACCTGCTCGAGCGGGATGTACTTGTGCTCGTCGGTCTGATCGACCCACACCGCATGGCGCTGCGAGAAGGTGCCGCGGCCCGAATCCTGGCCCGACAGGCGCACACCATAGCCTTCGGACAGCAGCGCGCCGAACGCCAGCGCTTCGCCGGTCGCCCAGTCGAAGCCTTGGCCGCTGGCGAACATCTCGCGCTTGGCATCGATCACACGGCCGAGCGTCTTGTGGATCTGGATGCTGTCGGGAACGGTGGTCAGCGTGCGGCCGAGCGCATCGAACAGCTTCTTGTCGATGCTGGTCTCCACGTTGCGGCGGGCGCTTTCCTCATCGGCCGGGGCGTGCAGCCCCGACCAGCGGCCAGCGAACCAGTCCGCCTTGTTGGGCAGGTAGTTCTGGCCCGCCTCGAACTCGCCGTCGAGCAGCGTGGTGAATTCCTTGGTCCGCTCGTCGATCCATGCCTGGTCGACCACGCCTTCCTGCAGCAGCCGCTTGCCGTACAGCTCGGCAACGCCGGGATGCTTGCGGATCGCCTGGTACATCAGCGGCTGGGTGAAGCCCGGCTCGTCGCCCTCATTATGGCCGAAGCGGCGATAGCACCACATGTCGATGACGATGTCGCGGTGGAACTTCTGGCGGAACTCGATCGCCATCTTGCATGCGAAGGTCACCGCCTCCGGATCGTCGCCATTGACGTGGAAGATCGGCGCCATGACGCCCTTGGCGACGTCCGACGGATAGGGCGACGAGCGCGCGAACTTCGGGCTGGTCGTGAAACCGATCTGGTTGTTGATGACGAAGTGGATGCAGCCGCCGGTATTGTAGCCGGGAAGCCCCGAGAAGCCGAAGCATTCCCACACGATCCCCTGCCCCGCGAACGCGGCGTCGCCATGGATCAGCACGGGCAGCGAATGCCGGTGCTCGGCGAGGTCACCGGCGATCGTCTGGATCGCACGCGTCTTGCCGAGGACGACCGGGTCCTCCGCCTCGAGGTGCGAAGGGTTGGCGACCAGCGACATGTGGACGCTGATCCCGTCGAAATCGCGGTCGGTCGAGGTGCCGAGGTGGTATTTCACGTCGCCCGAGCCGCCGACATCCTCGGGATTGGCCGAGCCGCCCGAGAATTCGTGGAAGATCGCGCGGAACGGCTTGCCCATCACATTGGCCAGCACGTTCAGGCGGCCGCGATGCGCCATGCCGAACACGATCTCGTTGACGCCCATCTGGCCGCCGTACTTGATCACGCTTTCGAGCGCGGGAATCATGCTCTCGCCGCCGTCGAGGCCGAAGCGCTTCGTGCCGACGTACTTCTTGCCGAGGAACTTTTCGTACTGCTCGGCCTCGATCACCTTGTTGAGGATTGCCTGCTTGCCATCCTTGGTGAAAT
>JBQCHA010000263.1:0-8285 GCA_051955175.1 Sphingomonas sp. | reverse complement strand
TTCCTGACCAACGGCCAATCGATCGTGCTGACGCCCAGCTTCGCGCCCAACCGGCAGTCGATCGTGTACATGAGCTATGTCGGCCAGCGCCCCGCGATCTACGTCTATGATCTCGGCTCGGGCCGGCAGCGGCTGCTGGTGCAGAGCAACCACCTGACCTTCGCGCCGCACTTCTCGCCCGACGGCCGCTACGTCCTGTTCTCGATGGCGATCGCCGGCAACACCGACATCTATCGTGTGCCGGCCGGCGGCGGCACGCCCCAGCGGCTGACCAACTCGCCCGGCATCGATACCGGCGGCAGCTATTCGCCCGACGGCAGCCGCATCGTGTTCGAGAGCGACCGGTCCGGCGCGCAGCAGATCTATGTGATGAACGCCGACGGATCGAACCAGCACCGCATCAGCTTCGGCAGCGGCCGCTTCGCGACGCCGGTGTGGAGCCCGAAGGGGGATCTGATCGCCTTCACCCATATCGGCGGCACCTTCCAGATCGGCGTGATGAGCCCCGACGGCGGCAGCATGAAGCTGCTGACCGACGGCTGGCAGGACGAAGGCCCGACCTGGTCGCCCAACGGCCGCGTCATCATGTTCTTCCGCACCACGCAGGGGAACAGCGGCACGTCGGACCTGTGGTCGGTCGACAAGACCGGCGTCGCCGAGCGCCGCATCCCGACGCCGCTGGACGGTTCGGACCCGTCGTGGGGCCCCTTGCGCCCCTGATTGATTGACATGAGGCAAAATTGAGGCAATGCCTTGCCCATCAGGGCGGGGCCGTAACGACCACATCGAGGGAGAATTTCGATAATGGCCAAACTAACGACCACGCTTCTCGTCGGCAGCACGCTGCTGTTCGCCGCCGCCTGCTCGCACAAGCCGCCCGCCGAGCTGCCGCCGGCCCCCGGTCCCGCCCCGTCGACCGCGCCGACCGGCCCGGAAACGCCGTCGGGCCCCGTGACGAACGCGCCGGTCCCCGGTTCGGAAGCCGATTTCCAGCAGTCGGTGCAGAGCGACACCGTCCACTTCGACACCGACATGTACAATGTCGACGCGGAATCGCAGGGCATCCTCGACAGCCAGTCGCAGTGGCTCGCCAAATATCCCAACGTGCGGATCACCATCGAGGGTTATTGCGACGAGCGTGGCACGCGTGAGTACAACCTCGCGCTCGGCGATCGCCGCGCCAATGCGGTGAAGGACTATCTGGTCGCGCACGGCGTCTCGGCCGATCGCATCAACACGATCAGCTACGGCAAGGAACGCCCGGTGGCGCTCGGCTCGACGCCGGAAGCGTGGGCGCAGAACCGCCGGGCGGTGACGGTCGTCCTCGGCGGCTGATCCGGAGACTTCGGGCGGCGTTATTCACCCTCACCCTTCCCTCTCCCATCGGGAGAGGGAAAGAGGCGCGAAGGCGCCGATTGGGTGAGGGCGAACCGCCCCCGACATTCCTGAGCTGGAAAATTCACCGCCCGGATTGGTCGAGCAGGCCGGTCCGGGCGAGTTCTTTGCGCACCGCCGCGGCATCGGTGAAATGGATCGCCACGATGCCCAGCGCCGCGGCCGCATCCACATTGGCGCGGTTGTCGTCGACGAACACCGCCTCGTGCGGGGCCAGCCCGAATCGTTCCAGCGCCAGACGATAGATCGCCGGATCGGGCTTGATCAGCTTCTCGTCGCCCGAGACGACGATGTCGCGGAAGCGATCGAACAGCGCCGCCTCGCGCGCGCGGAACGGCGCCCAGAACTCGCCGGAGAAATTGGTGATCGCGTAAAGCGGCACGCCCGCCGCGTCGAGTTCCTCGACCAGCGCGTGCATACCCGGCATCGGATCGCCGATCGTCTCGTTGAACCGCGGCCCCCAAGCGGCGATCAGCGCCTCATGCTGGGGATGTTCGGCGATCAGCTCGGCCGAGGTCTCGGCGAAGGGCCGCCCAGCATCGTGCTGGAAATGCCAGTCGACCGTGACGACGTCGCGCAGAAACGCTTCGAGCGCCTGATCGTCGTCGATCAGACGCTCGTAGAGGAACCGGGGGTCCCAGTCGTACAGCACCCTGCCGACATCGAAGATGACGGCAGTGGGACGCACGACGTCGCTCAGCCCTGGCGGGCCTTGAAGCGACGGACGGTCTTGTTGATGACGTAGGTGCGGCCGCGACGGCGGATCACGCGGTTGTCGCGATGCCGGCCCTTGAGCGACTTCAGTGAATTGCGGATCTTCATGTCGACGCGCTTCTCGAAAAAATGGGGTGTCTGGAAAGCGCGTCCGCCTATAGGGATAAGATCGGTGAGTCAAGCGCGACCCCGGGCGGAACCCGCCGCCCCGGGCGAGGCGTTGTGACCACGAAACGATTGAGCGGTCGGTGGAGGTATAGTGCCATGCGTGTGTCGAGAACCATCCTTGCCGGAATCGGCGTCCTGGCGCTGGCCGGCTGCGCGACGACGCGCCCCGTCGAGGTCACCCGCTTCCACCTCGACCAGCCGATCTCCCGCGGCACGATCGACGTCGAGCCCGTCGCCGGCGCCGGCCCCGCCTCGATCGAGTTCAAGACCTATGCCGCCGCGGTCGAGGGCGAGCTGCTCGGCCTCGGCTTCACCACCGCGCCGACAGGCGGCACCGCGCAATATCTGGTGACCGTCAACTTCATGCGCGCCTCGCGCGGCATCATCGACGAAGGCGCGCCGGTGCATCTCGGCCTGGGCATCGGCTCGTTCGGGCGCCATGTCGGCGGCGGCGGCGATGTCGGCTTCGGCATCGGCAAGCACCGCCACAAGGAGCTGATCGCCTCCCAGCTCGCGGTGCGCATCACCGACCGGGCCCGGGGCACCACCCTGTGGGAAGGCCGCGCCGAGCTCGACGGCGCGATGGGCGAGAAGGAGGCGAGTCCCGGCGCCACCGCGACCAAGCTGGCGCGCGCGCTGTTCAAGGGGTTCCCCGGCGAATCGGGGCGCACTATCAAGGTGCAATGACCCTCAGCATCACCAGCGCCTTCGACGGCGGCAACATTCGGCTGGTCGCCCTCGCCGGCGACCGCCTAGACCTGGAAATCGTCAAGGACCACCGGTCGGATTTCTACCAATGGTTCTATTTCCGTGTCGCCGGGGCGCGCGGGCGGACGCTGACCTGCCGCATCCTCAACGCCGGCGGCTCGGCCTACCCGGACGGCTGGCCGGGCTACAAGGCGCGCGTCAGCGTCGATCGGGAAAACTGGCAGACGGCCCCGACCCGCTATGCCGACGGCGTGCTGGAATTCACCTACGCGGCCGACACCGACCTGGTGTGGTTCGCCTATTTCGCGCCCTATACGGTCGAGCGGCACAACCAGCTGATCGCCGATTATGCCGCGATGCCTGACTTCTCGCATCGCGAACTGGGCAAGACGCTGGACGGCGAATCGATCGACTGCCTGACCGTCGGCGACGGCCCGAAGCCGGTGTGGCTCTATGCCCGCCAGCACCCCGGCGAAAGCATGGCCGAATGGTGGATGGAGGGCGCGCTGGAGCGGCTTGCCCGCCGCGACGATCCGGTCACCGCCGCGCTGCTGGAAAAGGCGACGTTTCACCTGGTGCCCAACATGAACCCGGACGGCACCCGGCGCGGCCACCTGCGCACCAACGCCGCGGGCGTGAACCTCAACCGCGAATGGCATGCGCCCTCGGCGGATAAGAGCCCCGAGGTGCTGGCGGTGCGCAACGCGATGGACAAAACCGGCGTCGCCTTCGCGATGGACGTGCATGGCGACGAGGCGATCCCGGCCAATTTCCTCGCCGGGTTCGAGGGCATTCCGTCATGGACCGATGCTCTGGGCGAGAAATATTATCGCTTCGAAAAGGCGCTCGCCGCCAACACCCCCGATTTCCAATATGAGAAGGGCTATGCCAAATCGGCGCCGGGCAAGGCCAATTTGTCGATGTCGACCAACCAGCTCGCCGAGCGGTTCGGCGCGGTCAGCATGACGCTGGAAATGCCGTTCAAGGATCACGATCCCAATCCCGATGCGGCGCACGGCTGGTCGCCGCACCGCTGCAAGCGGCTCGCCCACGCCTGCCTGGAGACGCTGGCGCAGCAGATCGACGACCTGTGATCGAGATTCGCGCCGGCGGCCTCGACGACCCGCGCGTCGAGGCGCTGGTGCGCCACCACCGCGAGGAGGCGCGCGCGACGACGCCGGCGCACAATGCGCATTCGCTCGATACCAGCGGCTTGCGCGATCCGGCGGTCAGCTTCTTCTCGGCCTGGGACGGCGACACGCTGGTCGGCATCGGCGCGATCAAGCAGCTCGATCCCGGTCACGCCGAGCTCAAGTCGATGCGCACCGCGCCCGAACATCTGCGCCGCGGCGTGGCGCGAGCGATGCTGGCGCACCTGATCGCCGTCGCCCGGGCACGCGGCTGTCGCCGGCTGAGCCTTGAGACCGGCACCGCACCCATGTTCGCGCCCGCCAATGCGATGTACGAGGCGGCCGGCTTCGTGGACTGCGCCGCGTTCGGCGGCTATCCCGCCAGCCCGCACAACCGATTCATGACCCTTGTCCTCACGGAGTAGCCATGCCCACGCTCGTCCTCCTTCGCCACGGCCAGTCGCAGTGGAACCTCGAAAACCGCTTCACCGGCTGGTGGGACGTCGACGTCAGCGACAAGGGCGCCGAGGAAGCGCGCGCCGCGGGCCGGCTGATGAAGGAGAAGGGCCTGGATTTCGACCAGACCTATACCAGCGTGCTGACCCGCGCGATCAAGACGCTCGACCTGGCGCTCGAGCAGATGGACCGGCTGTGGCTGCCGGTCGAGAAGGACTGGCGCCTCAACGAGCGGCACTACGGCGGGCTGACCGGCCTCAACAAGGCGGAGACGGCGGAAAAGCACGGCGACGAGCAGGTCCATATCTGGCGCCGCAGCTTCGATGTGCCGCCGCCGCCGATGGAGAAGGGCAGCCAGTATGATCTCTCCGACGATCGCCGCTATGCCGGCATCGACGTGCCGGTGACCGAAAGCCTGAAGGACACGATCGCCCGCGTGCTGCCCTATTGGCAGAGCACCATCGCGCCCGATCTGAAGGCCGGCAAGCGCGTGCTGATCGCCGCCCACGGCAATTCGCTGCGCGCGCTGGTGAAGCACCTGTCGCACATTTCCGACGAGGAAATCCCCAGCCTGGAAATTCCCACCGGACAGCCGCTGGTTTACGAGCTCGACGACCAGCTCAACGCCACCGATCGCTATTATCTGAGCGAGCGCTGACGGGCGCACCATCCTCTTCGCCGCCGTCTGACCGCCCCAAAAGGTCCGCGGCGGCCGCTTCATCCCCGATCCCCCTTGTGGTAGATTGCGCCTGCGGAAATCGCCGCGGGCCAAGGGGTGGTCGAGCATGGAGAAGCCAGCGGAGATCCGACGCGGTCCGTGGCCCCCGGTTGTGCTCCCCGCCCCGCGCGGCATCGCCGGCCGCATACGGGTCGCGTGGCTGGCGCTGCTGGTTCTGGTCGTCGCGATCCAGGTCGCCGGGCTCGGCTTCGTCCTGTACGACGCGTATCGCATCAATCCGGCGCTGCGGCAGGTCGGCATCGCGCTGGAATTCGGCGACGACAACCGGCCGATCGTGAAGCCGCTTCGGCGCGACATCGTCGCCGCCGGCGTCGCCCATGGTGACAGGATCGTCGCGGTCGCCGGGCGGCGCATCGGTTCCGGGGCGAGCGCGCTGGCGATCGAGCGCGCGATCATGGCGGCGCCCGGCGACACCGTCGCGCTCGGTTTCCGCAAGCCGGACGGGCGAGAAGTGCGTACGCTCGCCAGCCGATCGTCACGCGCACCGCTCGTCGTGCCGCTGAACCCGATGTCGGTGAACCTGCGGATGGCCATCCGCCTGCTCTCGACCTCGCTCTGCTCGATTGCATTGATCGGGTCGAGCCTGATCCTGCTCCACCGCCGGCCGCGCGATCCCGAGGCGCTGCTGCTCGGCCTCGGCTTCCTGGGTATCGCCGCGAGCATGGACCCGCCGATGCTGATGTGGCTGTCGATCGGCGCCGACCGGCTGATCGACATCCTGACCGGCATATGGTGGACGGTGCTGGCGATCGCGCTCGCTGCCTTTCCCGATGGCCGGTTCACGCCCGCCTGGCTGCGCTGGTCGGTCGTCGTGGCCCCGGTGCTCGGCCTGATCCTGGTGCTCGATCGGCTGGGCGATGCCACCACGCTGGGCATCGGCATCGCCGTACCGCTGATGCTCGTCGCCGCGCAGATCGCCCGCTATCGCCGGCTGGAGCCGGGTGTGCGGCGCCAGCAGATCAAATGGGCCGCGCTGGGCTTCGCCGCGGGATTCGTGCTGGTCGGCGCCAGCGCGATCATGGCGCAGGTGCCTTATGACGACTGGACCGCCGCCGCGCGCGGCGCCTGGCTGCTCGGCGTCGTCTGCCTGTTCAATCTCGGCTTCGCGGTCATGCCGCTGGGGCTGCTGGTTTCGCTGGTCCGCTATCGCCTGTGGGATGTCGATCGGATCATTTCGCGTTCGGTCGCCTACACCGTGCTGACCAGCGGCGTCGGCCTGCTCTGGGCCTTGCTGTCCGATGCGGCGAAGCAGATCGTGGCGATGCTGCTGGGCCAGGAGCATGCCGTGCTCGGCCTCGCGCTGGGCGCGATCGTCACCGCCGGCGTGTTCCTGCCGACGCAGCATCTGGTGCTGCAATGGTCGAAGCGCCGGTTCAACCGATCGAGCGTCGATCTCGAACGCCTGCCCGAGCGGCTTCGCGCCTGGCAGGAGCGGTGCGACGCTGCCGAGGTGGCAACGCGCGCGCTCGACGTCGCGATGCGCGGGCTTCACGCCTCGGCCGGTGCGGTGTTCGCCCGCACACCCGCTGGCCGCACGCTGCTCGCCCGGCATAGCGCCGGCATCGAGGACAGCGGCACGGTAACCGCGGACATGGCGAAGGCGGGCGGCGGCCATGTCGTCCACCTGGAGGATGAGGACGGCCTCGCCGGCTGGCTGGTCCTGATGCCGCGCGACGACGGCTCGCGCTTTCCCCGTGGTGATCTCGCCGCGCTCGACGCCGCCGCCGCCCCGCTCGCCCGGGCGCTGCGCACTGCCGCCCCGGCCAAGCAGCGCGACGCCGCAATGCTCAACCTGCTCGATCAGGTCCAGCAGCGCCTCGCGAAACTGGAACAGCAGAACCTGCGCCCCGCCTGACCAGCCGGGTTGCCCTCCCCCCTCCCCGACGCTAACCACCACGCTTCGGCGCGGGGAGACAGGCAAGGCGATGGCGGAAGCACCTCTGGTCGGCATCATCATGGGCTCCCGGTCCGACTGGGAGACGATGCGCCATGCCGCCGAGACGCACGACGCGCTGGGCGTGGCGCATGAGACGAAGGTGGTCTCCGCGCACCGCACCCCCGATCGCCTCTACGATTACGCCAAATCCGCCAGGGGTCGCGGCCTGCGCGCGATCATCGCCGGCGCCGGCGGTGCCGCGCACCTGCCCGGCATGACCGCGGCGATGACGCCGCTGCCGGTGCTCGGCGTGCCAGTGCAGTCGAAGGCGCTGGACGGCATGGACAGCCTGTTGTCGATCGTCCAGATGCCGGCGGGCATTCCGGTCGGCACGCTCGCGATCGGCCGCGCCGGCGCGGTCAACGCCGCGTTGCTCGCCGCCGCGATGCTCGCCACCACCGACGACGCGCTCGCCGGTCGCCTGGCCGACTGGCGCCAGGCGCAGACCGACGCCGTCAGCGAGGAGCCCGCATGACCATGCTGCCGCCCGGATCGACCATCGGCATTCTCGGCGGCGGCCAGCTCGGCCGCATGATCGCGATCGCCGCCGCCCAGCTCGGTTATCGCACGCACGTGCTGGCGCCCGATGCCGAGAGCGTCGCCGCGCAGACCGCATCGAGCTTCACCCGCGCCGATTACCACAGCCGCATCGTGCTCGACGAGCTCGCCGCCAATTGCGACGTCGTCACCTACGAGTTCGAGAATATCGCGCTGGAGCCGGTCGAATATCTCGCCGGCAAGGTGCCGGTCCACCCGGCTCCGCCGGCGCTGGGCGTGGCGCAGGACCGCGCCTCGGAAAAGCAGTTCGTCAACGATCTCGGCGGCCGCACCGCGCCGTGGCGGAAGGTGACGACGCGCGAGGAGCTCGACGCCGCGCTGGCCGCGATCGGCACGCCGGCGATCCTGAAGACGCTGCGGCTGGGCTATGACGGCAAGGGCCAGGTGCGGCTGAAGTCGGCGGACGAGGCGGAGGCGGCGTGGGAAGCGATCGGCGGGCGCCCGGCGATCCTGGAAGGCCATGTCGCCTTCGACCACGAAT
>JBQCHA010000262.1:0-12119 GCA_051955175.1 Sphingomonas sp. | reverse complement strand
GCGTCGCCGATGAACAGCAGCCCCGGCTGGTGCCACGTCTGCAGCCGGTCGACGGTGACCGTGAGCAGCTTGACATCGTCCCAGCTGGCGATCGCCGCCGCGCCTTCCGTCTCCGGCCCGATCGCCGCGACACGCTTGCGGAAGGCGTCCAGCCCCTCGGCGCGGATGGCGTCTGCGCTGCCCTTCGGGAAGACGAACGCGCATTGCCAATAGTCGCGCCGGTCGATCAGCACGAAGATCCGGCCGGGATCGAACACGCCCATCGATTCGTTCTGCGGCCCGGCCGCTTTCGGCAGGCGGAACCAGAACACATCCATCGGCGCGCCGATCGCCTCGCGGGGCAGCGTGGTGGCTTCGCGCGTGACCGAGTGGCGGCCGTCGGCGGCGATGACCAGCTTGCGCGCCGTCGCCGTCCCGCCATCGGCCAGCGTCACGCCGGCGACGCGGCCGTCGCGCTCGATCGTCCCGGTCGCCTCGGTACAGCGCTGCAGGCGGAAGGCGGGATAGCGCGACGCGACCTCCGCCACGAAGTCGAGGAAGTCCCATTGCGGCATCAGCGCGATGTATGGCGCGGCGACCGGCAGATGCCGAAAATCCGCGACGGGAATGTCCTCACCGGCCACCCGGCCGTGGATCACCGGCACCTTGACGTGATCGCGCGCCAGCAAGGCGTCGAGCAGGCCAAGCTCGTGGAACAGCTGCAGCGTGGAAGGGTGGATGGTGTCGCCGCGGAAATCACGCAGGAAGTCGCGGTGCTTTTCGATCACCAGCGTCTCCAAGCCGGCGCGCGCGAACAACAGGCCGGCGATCATCCCGGCGGGGCCGCCACCGACGATCACCAGATCGCTGACTAAATCAGTCATAATGCCCTGACAAACCGATCGACATCGGCTTTAACCGGATTATGGCGATCGGGATCGAAAGCAGCGGCTTCAGCGACGCATTGGTGATCCTGGGTGCGGCCGGCCTGGTGATCCCGGCGTTCGCGCGGTTCAAGGTCAGCCCGGTCATCGGCTTCATCCTCGTCGGCATCCTGGTCGGTCCCGCAGGGCTTGGCGCGCTAGTTCCTAGCACACCCTGGCTCAGGCACATCACCATTTCCGATGCCCACGCGATCGAGCCGTTCGCCGAGTTCGGCATCATCCTGCTCTTGTTCTCGATCGGGCTGGAATTGTCGATCAAGCGGCTGTGGGGGATGCGCAACCTGGTGTTCGGCGTCGGCGCGGCCGAGCTGATCGGTGCCGCGGTGATCCTGGCGATCGCCTTCCGGCTGATGGGCCAGCCCTGGGGCGGTGCCGCGGGGCTCGGGTTGGCGCTGTCGCTCTCCTCCACCGCGCTGATCCTGCCGCTCGCCGGCACCGCCAGCCCGGTCGGCCGCACCGCCTTCGCCATGCTGCTGTTCGAAGATCTGGCGCTGGTGCCCATTATCTTCGTGCTGGGTGCCATGGCCCCCACGGCAGGCAACGGCTGGAGCGGCATCGCTCACGTGGCAATTGCCGGCGGGCTGACGATCGCGGTGATGCTCGTCGCTGGCCGCTTGGTGCTGCCGCGGCTATTCGCGCAGGCGGCGCGGACCAAGAGCCCGGAGTTGTTCCTCGCCGCGTCGCTGCTGGTGGTGATCATCGCCAGCCTGGCGACGGCCACCGCGGGCCTGTCGCCGATCGTCGGTGCGCTGCTCGCCGGCCTGCTGATCGCCGAGACCGAATATCACACTGAGGTCGAGGTGATGACCGCGCCGTTCAAGGGCCTGGCGCTCGGCGTGTTCCTGATCACTGTCGGCATGAGCCTGAACCTGCGGCTGGTCGCCGGCCATTGGGGCGCGTTGCTGCTCGCCGTCGTCGGCGTGGTGGTGGTGAAGGCGACGATGACCTTCGGCCTGCTGCGGCTGACCGGCGCGCGCAACGGCGTTGCGGCGGAGGCCGGCGTGCTGATGGCCAGCCCGTCCGAAACAACGCTGATCGTGCTGGGGGTCGCCACGGCCGCCGGGCTGATCCAGGCCTCGACGGCGGCGTTCTGGCAGACGGTAACGGCGATCGGGCTCACCATCACGCCGCTGCTTGCCCGGCTGGGCCAGACGGCGGCGCGGCGGATCGAGCGCCGCATGACCGGCGACGAACCCGATCTGGTCGCCGATCCCGAAGGACCCGGTACGGTGGTGATCGGCTTCGGCCGCGTCGGCCGGCTGGTCGCCGACATGCTGAAGGTCCATGGCAAGAAATTCATCGCGGTCGAGGCCGATATCGACGCCGTCGGCGCGGCGCGGCGGCTCGGCTATCCGGTGATCTTCGGCGACGTCGCGCGGCCCGAGCTGGTCGATCGGCTCAACCTCGGCCGCGCCCATGCGCTGATCCTGACGATGGACGATCCCGTGCTGACCGTCCGCCTGACGCGCCGGGTGCGCGGCTGGGTGCCCGACCTGCCGATCATCGCCCGCGCGCGCGACACCGCGCATGCTGCCGAACTCTATCGCGCCGGCGCCACCGATGCCGTGCCGGAGACGGTCGAAAGCTCGCTTCAACTTTCCGAGGCGGTGCTGGTCGATCTCGGCGTCGCCATGGGGCCGGTAATCGCTTCGATCCATGAGAAGCGCGACGAGCTTCGACGATCGATCAAGGACGCCGCAGAGCTCGACCGCGAGCCGCGGCTCAAACGCATTCGGCTAGGTGAAAACCCCGGTTGAGCGCAGGAACATCGCGTTCCACCATCGGTTTTTTCCGTCATCGGATCGGCGCAACGGAGCGTGGCGCCGCCCGTCCTGTGGAGACTATCATGGCGACCTTGTCCAAGCCCCGTCGCGCGCCGCTGCTGGCCGCGCTGGCGGCGACCACGCTGATGCTGGCCGGATGCGAAACCGCGACCACCTATCACCCGGCAACGGGGCACGGCTTCGGCCGCGAGGGCTATTCGGAACAGCGGATCGAGAGCAACCGCTTCCAGATCACCTTCTCCGGCAATGGCGTGACGTCACGCGACACCGTGGAGCGCTACCTGCTTTACCGCGCAGCGGAGCTGACCGTGCAGAATGGCTACGACTATTTCACCCTGGTCGACCGCAACACCGAGCGGAAGAGCCGGACCTATGTCAACGAGCCGTTCCGCCCCGGCCCTTGGGGCTATTGGGGCGTCAGCTGGCGCTATCACCGTCCGGGCTTCGGCTGGGGCTTCTACGATCCGTTCTGGGGGCCGGGGCCGTTCGACCGCGACATCGATATCAGCACGATCGACCGCTATGAGGCGCATGCCGAGATCGTCATGGGCCGCGGCGCGCCGCCCGCCGGCGATGTCCACACCTTCGACGCGCGACAGGTAATGCAGAACCTGGGACCGACGATCCGCATGCCAGGCCAGGAAGGCGCGCGGCGCTAGGAGGACGAACCTTCCGTCCAAAATGAAGCGCCGCTCCGGCGAACGCCAGGGCCCAGCAACGACCGCCCCGTAACCACCCCGACCTCCACCGGGGTAGTCACCTGGCTGTCGAGGCGACGACGTTACTTGGTCAAACCGCGACCGGCGCCCTTCGAGTGGCAGGCTGCGTCGACGCGTGCTGGTCAGACCAGCGCACCGTGGCAGTGCTTGAACTTCTGGCCCGAGCCGCAGGGGCACGGCGCGTTGCGGCTGACCTTGCCCGCCCATTCCGCGGGATCGTCACCCAGGTCCTCGGCCGCCGGGCCGGCATCGGGCTGCGGGATTTGCAGCGGCGGCAGGCGCGTGGTGACCACGCCCAGCGACCCCGCATCGATGTCCGCGGTGTCGTCCTCGCCGGTGAACGGGTCGAAATGCGAGGTGATGAAGTCGGGCAGGTCGGGCAGCGGCGCAGGCTCCTGCATCTGGAACTGCGCGTGCGCGATCGTCCGCGTCACATCCTCGCGGATGCTGTTCAGCATGCGCTCGAACAGGGCAAACGCCTCCTGCTTGTACTCGTTGATCGGCGTCTTCTGCGCATAGGCGCGCAGGTGCACGACCTGGCGAAGCGCATCGAGCGTCGACAGATGCTCCTTCCAGTGATGGTCGAGATTCTGCAGCAGGATCGACTTCTCGACCATCCGCCAGTTGGCAGGGTCGAGCGGCGCGACCTTCTCGGCCACCGCGGCATCGGCGAGGTCGCGGAGCCGCTCTTCCAGCATCTCCGGATCGACCGCATCCTCCTGCAGCCAGTCGTCGATCGGCGGCTCAAGGTTGAGCAGTTCGGCGACCCGCGCCTTCATACCGGCGATGTCCCACTGCTCGGGATAGCTGCCCGGCGGGCACGCATCGCCGACGATCGCGTTGACCGTTTCCGCGCGCATGTCGGCGACGATCTCGCCGACATCCTCGGTGTCCATGATATCGCTACGCTGTTCGTAGATGACCTTGCGCTGGTCGTTCATCACGTCATCGTATTCGACGACCTGCTTGCGCACGTCATAATTGCGTGCCTCGACCTTCTTCTGCGCTGTCTCGATCGCCTTGGACATCCAGCGCGATGGCGGCAGCGCCTCACCGTCCTCGATGTTCGAGCGCATCATCTTGGCGAACAGCGTGTCCGGACCGAAGATGCGCAGCAGATCGTCGTCAAGGCAGAGGTAGAAGCGGCTGAGGCCAGGATCGCCCTGGCGCCCCGAGCGGCCGCGCAGCTGATTGTCGATGCGGCGGCTCTCGTGCCGTTCGGTGGCGAGCACGAACAGGCCGCCGGCGTCGAGCACTTCCTGCTTCTCGACCTCGATTTCCTGCTTGATGCGCTCGATCGCGGCGTCGCGCTCGGGCCCCTCCGGCATTTCGGCGAGCTCGTCGGCGACGCGGAACTCCAGGTTGCCGCCCAGTTTGATGTCGGTGCCGCGACCGGCCATGTTGGTCGCGATCGTCACCGCGCCCTTGCGGCCCGCCTGCGCGACGATGTGCGCCTCCATCTCGTGGAAACGGGCGTTGAGCACGGCGTGCTTCACGCCTTCCTCATTGAGGAATTGCGACAGCAGCTCGGACTTCTCGATCGACACCGTGCCGACCAGCACCGGCTGCCCGCGCTCGGCATGATCGCGGATGGTGCGGGCGATGCCGCGGAACTTGTCCTCGGTATCCTTGTAGAACGTGTCTTCTTCATCGACGCGGCGGATCGGCAGGTTGGTCGGGATAGTGACCACGTTCATCTTGTAGATGTCGTAGAATTCCGCCGCCTCGGTCGCCGCGGTGCCGGTCATGCCCGACAGCTTGGGATACATGCGGAAGTAATTCTGGAAGGTGATCGAGGCGAGCGTCTGGTTCTCGGGCTCGATGTTGACGCCTTCCTTGGCCTCGACCGCCTGGTGCAGGCCCTCGGACCAGCGACGCCCCTCCATCATGCGGCCGGTGAATTCGTCGATGATGACGACCTTCCCGTCCTTGACGATATAATCGATGTCGCGCTTGAACATGACGTTGGCGCGCAGCGCCTGGTTGAGGTGGTGCACCACCTGCGTGTTCTCGAAATCGTAGAGGTTGCTGCCCTGCAGCAGCCCCGCCGCCTCGAGCATCCGCTCGGCCTTCTCGGTGCCGTCCTCGGTCAGCACGATCGAGCGCATCTTCTCGTCGAGCTCGTAATCCTCCGCCACGAACTGTTTCACGATGGCGTCGACCTTCATGTACAGCTCGGACTTGTCGTCGGTCGGCCCGGAGATGATCAGCGGCGTGCGCGCCTCGTCGATCAGGATCGAGTCGACCTCGTCGACGATCGCATGGTTGAATGCGCGCTGCACCATCGTCGAGCGCTCGTACTTCATGTTGTCGCGCAGATAGTCGAAGCCGAACTCGTTGTTCGTGCCGTAGGTGATGTCCGACCAATAGGCTTCGCGACGCTGCTCGTCGGTCAGGTTGGGGATGATCACGCCCACGGTCAGGCCGAGGAAGCGATAGACCTGCCCCATCCACTCGGCGTCGCGGCTGGCGAGATAGTCGTTGACCGTGACGACGTGGACGCCCTTGCCCGACAGCGCGTTGAGGTAGGTGGCGAGCGTCGCCACCAGCGTCTTGCCCTCGCCGGTGCGCATCTCGGCGATCTCGCCGCGATGGAGCACGATGCCGCCGATCATCTGCACGTCGAAATGGCGCATGCCCATCACGCGCTTCGATGCCTCGCGGACGGTGGCGAACGCCTCGGGCAGCAGGTCGTCGAGCGTCTCGCCCGCCTCCAGCCGCTGGCGAAACACCACCGTCTGGTTGGCGAGCGCCTCGTCGCTCAGCGCCTCAATCGTCGGCTCGAGGTCGTTGATCTTGCGGACGATCGGCCGCAGCGACTTGACGTAGCGGTCGTTGGACGACCCGAAGATGGATTTGGCGAGACCACCGAACATGCTGAATTCCTGAACTTGTTGCGATCGGCGCGCGGGCGCCGTGCGGAAACGGGCGCGCGCCAGGAGCTGACGAAGGCGATGTAAGGGACGCGTCGCCGCATGCAACGCGTCGCCGGGTGGCGTGCGCTATTCGCGCCGCTGCTCCGGCGTGGCACGCTCGGCCGAGACGAACAGGATCGGCCGCATCACGGCGGCAATCTGACGGAAATCGGGAACGACGGCCTCAGGCCGGCGCGTCACCGCGGTGCGCCGCGCGACCAGCGCCCGCACCGCAAGCATCGCCTGCCCCTCGCCACGTGCCTCCAGCCCGGCCACCGCGGCATTCTGCGCCGCCGCCGGCAGTCGCGCGGCGGTCGCCGGCCCGGCATTGATGCCGGTCAGCCCCGCGATCACCGCATAGAGGAGGAGCAGAAGGTCCACAGGTCTCCGTTCACCAGTCGCCGGACGTGCCGGCACGACTTGGCGCTCAATAAAGGCGGCGTGGCGCTTCGCGCAACGGAAAATCCGCCGGCCTGCCCTTATTGGCCGCCGCCACCGCCGCCCTGATCGTCGCTATCGCCCTTGGCGGCGAGTGCGGCGTCCTTTTCCTGGGTGAGGCTCTGGTTATACGCCTCGGCCGGCGACAACCCGCGGTCGAACTGCGTATCCTCTTCCGCCGGGCCGGTGGCGCCGGCGAGCTTCCACACCATCGCCGAGGACCAGGTGCCGGCCACGTCCCTGCCCTGTGCGTTCTCGGCGGGCTTGAAGCGGGCATTGGTCACCAGCAGCATGCAGGTGGTGCTGTCGAGCAGCGGCGAGCCGCTGCTGGAAGTGATGTTGCAGCCGGTGACGCGGCCCTTGTCATCGACGTCGAGAGAGAAGGCGGTGCGGCCCTCGATCCCCTTCGCCTTGGCCTCGGGCGGATAGGCATCGGCCGGAAACCAGCTTGCCGGATTGCCGATTGGCGTCGCCGCCGCCACCCCGCTCGCGGACGCGCTGCTCGCCGTCGCGCTCTGGGCCATCGCTGCACCGGGCAGCAGCATAGCGGCAATCAACAATCCGGTCTTGCACGGGAACAACTGCACGATAACACCCCTTTGCTCGTTGCCCTCATTGTACTGGGAAGTGCCCGCCATGTCATCAACCCGTTCGCCACTCGCCCCCACGACCTTCCCCGATCTGCCGGCGATCCCGGGTGTTCAGCTGCGCGTGGCGCGGGCGCACTACAAGACGTGGGATCGCTGCGACCTCACCTACATCACGCTCGATCCGGGCACGACGGTGGCCGGCGTGGTGACGCAGAGCAAATGCCCCTCGCCCGAGGTCGAATGGTGCCGCAAGGCGCTGCCGCTCGGCACCGCGCGGGCACTGGTGGTCAATGCCGGCAATTCCAACGCCTTCACCGGCAACCGCGGTCGGGAGGCGGTGGAAGCGATCGCCGCGCGCGTGGCGAGCCAGATCGGCTGTCAGCCGTCGGACGTGTTCGTTGCCTCGACCGGGGTGATCGGCGTGCCGCTGCCCGTCGACAAGGCCGAGGCGGGGCTGGACGCGGCCTTCGCCTCGCGCCTCTGCGGCTGGGAAGACGCCGCGGCGACGATCATGACCACCGACACCTTCGCCAAGGCGGCGGTGACCAGCGCGATCGTCGACGGGCGCCGGGTGAACCTGGTCGGCATCATCAAGGGATCGGGCATGATCGCGCCTGACATGGCTACAATGCTGGGCTTCATCTTCACCGATGCGGCGGTCGACCCCGGCTTCCTGCAAGCGGCGCTAGCGGCAGCGAACCGCGCCAGCTTCTCGTGCATCACCGTCGACAGCGACACCTCGACCAGCGACACCGTGCTGGCCTTCGCGACGGGCGCCGCTGGCAATGCGCCGCTCGGCGATGCCGACAGCGACGGCGCCGATGCCTTCGCTGCCGCCTTGGGCGACCTTTGCCGGCAGCTGGCGCACTTGGTGGTGCGTGACGGCGAGGGCGCATCCAAGTTCATCGAGGTCGAGGTGACCGGTGCCGAATCCGACGCCAGCGCCCACCGCATCGCGATGAGCATCGCCAATTCGCCGCTGGTGAAGACGGCGATCGCCGGAGAGGACGCCAATTGGGGCCGCGTCGTGATGGCCGTCGGCAAGGCTGGCGAGCCCGCCGAACGCGACCGCCTGGCGATCCGGTTCGGCGATACGCAGGTGGCGCGGCAGGGTCTGGCGGTCGACGGCTATGATGAAGGGCCGGTCGCAGCGCATCTCAAGGGTCAAGAGATCGAGATCGGCGTCGATCTCGGCCTCGGCGAGGGGCGCGCGACGGTGTGGACGTGCGACCTGACGCATGGCTACATCTCGATCAACGCGGATTACCGGTCGTGAGCGCGGCGCTGCACGGCGGCTGCGCGTGCGGCGCGATCCGCTACGTACTCCATGATCCCTATGACACCGGCTGGTGCCATTGCCGCCTGTGCCAGAAGACCAGCGGCGCACCGGCGATCGCCTTCACTACGGCCCGGCGCGATGGCTTCGCATGGACCAGCGGCGAGGACCATCTTCGCGCCTTCGCCTCATCGACGTTCGGCCGCCGCCAGTTCTGCGATCAATGCGGCAGCCTGCTGACGATCCAGGTCGATTTTCAGCCTGACGAGATCGACGTCGCCTGCGCCTCGCTGGACGATCCCGCGGCGGCGGCGCCGACCTTCCACATCTTCTGCAAGGACGCGCTAGGCTGGGCGCCGATCGACGACGGCCTGCCGCGCTACGATCGTTTTCGTCCCGACACCCGCGGCCTGCAACCCGGCCAGACCGACCCGGAGGCATAGCGAAGCCCAAAAAAGGCGAGAGGGCGGCGTGCTGGTCCAGCACACCACCCTCCCCTATCATCCGAAGCGCTCCCTTCAGCGGGGAGCCAGTTCGCCTTCCAGCCAGGCCTTCAGCCGGCTCTTGGGCTCGGCGCCGACCTTGGTCGCGGCGGGCACGCCGTTCTTGAACAGGATCATCGTCGGGATGCCGCGCACGCCGAACTTGCCGGGCGCATCGGGATTGTCGTCGATGTTCAGCTTGGCAATCGTCACCTTCTCGCCCAGCTCATCGGAAATCTCCTCAAGGCTCGGGCCGATCATCTTGCACGGCCCGCACCATTCCGCCCAGAAATCGACCAGCACCGGGCCGTCGGCCTTCAGCACGTCGCTTTCGAAGCTGGAATCGGTGATCTGCTTGGTTGCCATGTAGGTTCTCCTTCTCGCCCGCAATCTAGGCATTCGCTGCGCAGGCTCAACCGTCCAGCGGCAACCTTTGTTGCGCAGCCACAAAGCCCGGCTTGTGCGCGTCGAGCAGCGCGTCGGGCAAGGCGAACAGCCGCCCCGTGGCGGTGTAGAGCAAGGCCGCCTCGATCCGCCGCCCGGGGAAGATCACGCGGAGCGCCGCGGCATAAGCCGACATCTGGCGCAAATGATAGGCCGGCACCGCGTCGAGTGTCGCCGGCGCGCGCCGCCCCGTCTTGAAGTCGACCAGTTGCACGCGGTCGCCGTCCACCAGCAACCGGTCGATCGTGCCGGAGACGACGATACCATCGGCGACCACGGCGGCGACCGGCGCCTCGGCCAGCGCCGCGGGGCCGAACAATTCGGCATGGGCCGGATCGTCGATCACCTCCAGCACGGTCCGCGTGATCGTCGCCCGCTCGGCCGCATCGACCACCCCGCCCGGCCCCGCGAGCCAGCGGTCGGCGGCGGCCTGCCGCTCTGCGGCCGCGACCGGCGGCAGGCGCTCGAACAGGGCATGGATCAGCCGCCCGCGCTCGGCAGCGGCGCGCATCGCCTCGGAAGGCGGCGGATCGGCCACGTCGTCCCCGCCCAGGGCCGAGGGGGCCAGCGGGCGCGGCGGCCGTGCCTCGATCGGCGCGGGCCGGCGCGTCCAGGCCGGAAGCGGCGCCGGTGGTTCGGCCGCGATCGGCTTGCGCGTGCCGGCCGTGACAGGTGCCGCGGGATGGCGCCCCGCGAAGCGGCGCGGCCCGCCTTCGTTCGTCGCCACACCGAGCGCGGTGAGCGCGCGATCGGCTGCGGCATACCAGCTCGTCTCCGGCGGTACGCCCTTGGCGCGCGGGCCGAGCGCGCCGGCGATCACCAGTTGCTCCTCGGCGCGCGTCGCAGCGACGTAGAACAGCCGCCAATGCTCCTCCAGCTCGCGCACGTCGCTCTGGACCAGTACCTCGTCGAGCGGGCCACCGCGTTCGGCGGCACGCGGCCGGAAGATCGGCAGCTGCGGCCCGTCCTCGCCCGCCGGCCATGTCAGGATGCCGCGCGGCGCCGCGCCCGGGTCGACCGTGGCATCGGCCAGGATCACGACCGGCGCCTGCAGCCCCTTGGCACCGTGCGCGGTCATCACCCGGACGGCATCGAGCGGTGCCGAGGGATCGCGCACGATCTCGACATCGCCGCGATCGAACCAGTCGAGGAACAATTGCAGCGACGGCGAGGCCAAGGTCTCGAAATCGAGCGCGGCGTTGAGCAATTCCTCGATCGGATCGCGCGCCTCCGCGCCCAGCCGCTGGATCAGCTTGCGCCGGCCGTCGAGCGGCCCCGACAGCAGTTCCTCGAGGAACTGGTACGGCGTCGACAGATCGGCGCGCGCCAGCATCGCGTCGAGCGCGGCGAGGCGATCGCGCGGCTGCGTCGCGCGCAGGTGCCGCCACAGGCTGCCCTGTCGCTCGGGCGCAGCGGCGGCCATCAGCTCCTCCTGGCTCCAGCCGATCAACGGCGAGACCAGCAGGCCGGCGAGCGACAGGTCGTCGTCCGGCTGCAGCACGAAACGGATGGCGGCGAGCAGGTCCTGCACCGCCAGCGGCGCATTGAGCCGCAGCCGGTCGACGCCCGCCACCGGCACGCCCTCGGCATAAAGCCGCGCGACCAGCAGCGAGGCGAGCTCGCCGCGGCGCTTGACCAGGATCATCACGTCCTCGGGCCGGATCGGTCGCCCCTGGCTCTCCAGCATCGCCCCGCCTTCGATCCAGCGACGCACCTCCTCGGCAATGCGCGTCGCGAGGAGGCGAGTCGCGTCGCCGATCCAGCCTTCCTCATCCTCCTCGTCGGCACCGTCGGCGGCGGTGACCGGCGGCCACAGCGTGACGCGCCCCGGCCCCGGCACCTCGCTGGCGTGCACCTGCAGGTCGCCGATCGCGCCCAGGCCGGGCTCGCCGATCGCTTCGATCGCGGCGTCGACGAACTCCAGCACCGGCCGAGTCGAGCGGAACGAATGGGTCAGCGACAGGCGGTTGAATGCGGTTCCCTCGCCGCTCTCCCGATCGAACGCGTCGAGCGCCTTCTGCTCGAAACGCCGCTCCGCCCACCGAAAATAGAGCGGATCGGTGCCCTGGAAGCCGAAGATCGCCTGTTTGAAATCGCCGACGGTGAACAATGTCCGCACCGCGCCACCCCGCGCGCCTTCGCCGACGAAGAACTCCTCGGCGAGGGCGTCGATGATCTGCCACTGGGAAAGGTTGGTGTCCTGCGCCTCGTCGATCAGGATATGCTCGGTGGTCTGGTCGAGCTTGTAGCGCACCCAGTCGCCGATGCCGGGCTGCTTCAACAGCTCGCGCGTCCAATCGATCAGGTCGTCGAAATCGACCGCGCCGAGCCGCCGTTTGGCCTGCGCATACGCGGCGGCGTAATCGCGCCCGACGCTCAGCGCCTCGGCGAGCAGATCGGTATAGGCCGCACGCTTCTCCATCGCCAGCCACCGATCGATGACGTCTGCGATCTTGGCGCCGTTACTCGTGCCCCACGCGCGATTGGCGCCGGCGATGGCGCGCAGCAGGTCGCAGTCGAACCCCTCGTCCCCGCATCTTGCGGCCAG
>JBQCHA010000261.1:0-15501 GCA_051955175.1 Sphingomonas sp. | reverse complement strand
AGCCACAGCGGCCAGTGCATCGATCCGGCGATCTCTGCCCAGCCGACCAGCGCCGCCCAGGAGAAGACCAGGCCGAGCCATGCCTGCGGCCACCAAGTGATCCGCTTCATGTACGGATAGGCGGCGACGGGCGCGAGGCTGGCGATCGCGACGATCTTGGCAAGCGTGCCGAGCTGCAGCCAGACGGCGAGGCCGACCAGGCACAGCAGCAGCAGCCAGGCCCACGCCGCCTTCAGCGACACCGCACCCGACGCGAGCGGGCGGCTGCGCGTGCGCGCCACCTGCCGGTCGAGATCGCGGTCGACGATGTCGTTATAGACGCATCCCGCCCCGCGCATCGCGATCGCGCCGGCCAGCAGCCACAGGATCAGGCCCCAGCGCTCGACCGCGCCGCCGGCCAGCGCCACCGCCCAGGCCCCGGGCCAGAACAGCAGCCACCAGCCGATCGGTCGGTCAAGCCGCGCCAGCAGCGCGAACGGGCGGATGCCCGCGGGCAGCTGGCCGACCAGGCCGCGGTGCTCGGTATCGGGAACGATCTCGGTGGCGCTCATCGCCGCTCGTCTACTGCCGCTTTGCGATCGCCGCTAGGGTTGCGCTTATGCTGTGGGGCGCTACCGCAAGCGGGTGGTCCATCTGTCGGTCGCGATCGGGCGATTTTTCGAAGCCCTGCTGTACGCGATGTTCACCGTCGCGGCCTGGGCCGCGGTCGAGCTGATCGCCGGTCTTGCCGCGCTGGTCGCGCTGGTCGTCCTCGCACGGCGGCTGCTCCGCGGGCGGAGCCGCTAGCCGCAGCGAACGATCCGCGTGGCCTTTTGACCAGCCGGTGCTGCAGCTCGATGCGCGGCTGGACTGTGGCCGCCCACCGGCGATACACGCTCGACGATGATCGCCACTCCCGCCTGGCCGCCGCAATCGACGCCGCGGCTGTTCGTCGATGCCGAACTCGCGCCCGGCCCGCTGCGCATCGACGGCGCGCCGGCGCATTACCTGATCTCGGTGATGCGGCTGAAGCCGGGCGAGCCGGTCAAGCTGTTCGACGATCGCACCGGCGAGTGGCTGGCCGTCGCCGCCGCCGTCAACAAGCGCGACCTGACGCTCGACGTCACCGAGCGGCTGCGCGAGCGCGAGGCGGTGCCCGACCTGTGGCTGTGCGCCGCACCGCTCAAGAAGGGCCGCGTCGACTGGATGGCCGAGAAAGCGTGCGAGCTGGGCGTCGCTCGGCTGGTACCGGTGGTGACGCGCCGCGCCGTGGTCGACAAGCCCAAGGCCGATCGCCTGCGCGCGCACATGATCGAGGCGGCCGAGCAATGCGGCCGCACCGCGCTGCCCGAGTTGGCCGACACGGTGAAGCTGCCGGCGCTGCTGAAGGAGTGGCCGGCGAACCGCGCGCTGTTCTTCGCCGACGAGGCCGGCGGCGCCCCCGCGTTCGACGCGATGCGCGCGCATCGCGGCCCCGCGGCGATCCTGATCGGCCCCGAAGGCGGCTTCGACGATGCCGAGCGCGAGGCGATTCGCGCGCTGCCGGAGGCGGTCGGGATCGGCCTCGGCCCCCGCATCCTGCGCGCCGACACCGCGGCCGCCGCGGCGGTTTCGCTATGGATGGCGGCCGCCGGCGACTGGTGAAGCGCGGCCGCACGGCGGATTGCGCCGCGGGCGCCCTTCCTCTATAGGCTCGCTCCATTCCCGCCCCGGCCCGCGCGAGTCCGCTCCCGCCGCCGGGGCCGCTCATTTCAGGGGTATGCGATGGCACGCCGCCGCCAGATCTACGAAGGCAAGGCCAAGATTCTCTACGAAGGCCCCGAGCCCGGCACGCTGATCCAGTATTTCAAGGACGACGCGACCGCGTTCAATGCCCAGAAAAAGGGCACGATCAACGGCAAGGGCGTGCTCAACAACCGCATCTCCGAGCATGTCTTCACTTTGCTCGGTCAGATCGGCGTGCCGACGCACTTCATCCGCCGGCTGAACATGCGCGAGCAGTTGATCCGCCAGGTCGAGATCGTGCCGATCGAGGTGGTCGTGCGCAACGTCGCCGCCGGCTCGCTGTCGAAGCGGCTGGGGATCGAGGAGGGCACGCAGCTGCCCCGCACGATCCTGGAATATTACTACAAGGACGATGCACTCGGCGATCCGATGATCACCGACGAGCATATCGCCTGCTTCGGCTGGGCCAGCCAGGAGGAGATGCACGACATCGCCGACCTGGCGATCCGCATCAACGACTTCATGAGCGGACTGTTCGCCGGCGTCGGCATCCGCCTGGTCGACTTCAAGCTCGAATTCGGTCGCATCTGGGACAATGACTACGGCCGGATCATCCTGGCCGACGAGATCAGCCCCGATGGTTGCCGTCTGTGGGACATCGAGTCGGGCGAAAAGCTCGACAAGGACCGTTTTCGCCGCGATCTCGGCGGCGAGGTCGAGGCTTATCAGGAGGTCGCCCGCCGCCTCGGCCTGCTGCCCGAAGGCAGCGACGCCGGCGCCGTGCTCGATCTCGAGAAGCACCGGCGCAAGCGGGAGAAGTGATCTTGGCGCTTCGGCCGGGCGATCAGTCCTTCACGCGGAATCCGCAGATGATGCCGAAGATGAAGGCGCTGAACAGCGCGAGCTGGATATGGCCGTTGGGATCGTCCCAGCCGAAATATTGCCGCCCGAAGGCGAACAGCGCCACGAACAAGATCATCGCGATCGCCGCCATGGTGACCTCTTCCATCCCGACGCGCCCTGCGCGCGCGGGTGGCGATTGTCGCGCCGATCGGTAAAGCAGTGATGAACCGTAAGTTGAACCGGCCAAGGACCGTCTACCCATGAAGCTCCGAGTGATCGTCAGTCTCAAGCCCGGCGTGCTCGATCCGCAAGGCAAGGCCATCCACAAGGCGTTGGGCGGCCTGGGCTTCCAGGGCGTGTCCGATGTGCGCGCCGGCAAGGTCATCGAGCTCGACGTCGCGGACGACACCCAGGACGCGGCGATCGACGAGATGTGCCGCAAGCTGCTCGCCAACACGGTGATCGAGAATTACCGGGTGGAACGGCTGTGAAGACCGCCGTCATCGTCTTCCCCGGCTCCAATTGCGATCGCGATATCGCCGTCGCGCTGGAGAAGGTGACCGGCACCGCGCCGGCGATGGTGTGGCACGGCGAGAGCGAACTGCCCGCCGGGCTCGGCGCGATCGCCCTGCCGGGCGGCTTTTCCTATGGCGATTATCTGCGCTGCGGCGCCATCGCCGCGCGCTCGCCGATTCTCCGCGCGATCATCGAGGCGGCGGACAAGGGCGTGCCGGTGCTCGGCATCTGCAACGGCTTCCAGGTGCTGACCGAGGCCGGCCTGTTGCCTGGCGCGCTGATGCGCAACGAGGCGCTCGACTTCGTCTGCCGCGACGTGCCGCTGACGGTTGAGAACACGCAATCGGTATTCACCAGCCGCTATCGCGCCGGCGAGACGATCATGCTCCCCGTCGCCCACCACGACGGCAATTATTCCGCAGACGAGGCGACGCTCGACCGGCTGGAGGGCGAAGGCCGCGTCGCGTTCCGCTATGCCGCCAACCTCAACGGCTCGGCGCGCAACATTGCCGGCGTGCTCAACGCCGCGGGCAACGTCCTCGGCATGATGCCGCATCCCGAGCGCCGCATCGAGGCGGCGCACGGCGGCGATGACGGTCGCCGGTTGTTCGAGGGATTGCTGGAGGCGGTGGGGGCGTAAGGGCAGGCGTTCCTGAAAATCGGAACGGAAAAGGCGCTGAGCCCTTTATACACGGGTCTGCGCTGACAGCGGGACGAGATCTGGGGGGTGAGCAGCTAACGTCGCTCCCCCTTACTCCGCCACCAGCTTCAACAACCGCCGCTCCAGCGGCGCGAGCACGCCGGCGAGGTCATGCCCGCGCTTCAGCATCGCGCCGTTTTCCGCCACCAGCGCCCACATGCCCTGGCGATGACGCAGCGCCGGGCGCTTCTCGACGCGATATTCCGGCCGCTCCGACGTGCGGCGATAGAAAGAAAACACCGCCGCCTCGCGCCCCAGGTCGATCGCATAATCGCGCCAATGCCCGGCGGCGACCATGCGACCGTAGAGGTCCAGTATGCGCGTCAACTCAATGCGTTCGAACCCGACCTGGCTCGGTGTGCGTCCGGCCGGCAGCGGAAAGGGCGTGACCGTTCCCATCAGGCGCGGTCGCGCTGGTCCTCATGTTCCGCCAGCAGCGCGTCGAGCCGCCGCCGCAGCGTCTCTAGCTCGCAGCGCATCAGTTCCATCTTCTGCGTGGCGGGGTCGAACAGGTCGCTGCACGGCGTGCCGTAGGGCACGAAGGCCCGCCCGGCCGTCTGGCCGCCCTCGACCAGCGTCGGCCGCGCCGGAATGCCGACCATCACCGCGCCCTCGGGCACGTCGCGCGTGACGACGGCGTTGGCGCCGATACGGCTGCGCGCGCCGACCGTGATCGGCCCCAGCACCTGCGCACCCGACCCGATGATCGCGCCGTCCTGGATCGTCGGATGGCGCTTGCCGGCAACGCCATTGTCGGGGCTGGTGCCGCCGAGCGTGACGCATTGATAGATGGTGACGTTGTCGCCGATCTCCGCCGTTTCGCCGATCACCGTGAAGCCGTGATCGATGAAGAAGTTGCGGCCGATCTTGGCGCCAGGGTGGATGTCCACGGCGGTCAGGAAGCGCGAGAAATGATTGACGACCCGCGCCAGGAAGAACAGCCGCGCGCCATAGAGCCGGTGTGCGATGCGATGGAACGCGAGCGCCCAGACGCCGGGGTAGAGCAGCACCTCCCAACGCGATCGGGGCGCGGGATCGCGCGCCTTGATCGAATCGAGATAGGCGGTGAACCGGTTCATCATCGCTTGCCCTGCTGTCCGGCGCCTAATCTAAGGCGTGTTGGCCGGACCGCAATGATCCAAACGCCCCCATCGCGGCAATGGGCGCCGCGGCGCTCCCCTGCCCGCGCTGCTGCAAGGCAACATTTTTGCTGACGCACTGCAGTGCTTTCAGTCAGTGAAGCCCGCGGGACGGGGACCGCTCGGCCCCTGCCCTACTCCTTTTTCTGATTGCTTCGATAAGTAAATAGCCGTTGATCGAGTATATCGATCATGGCAAGCGAGGCTTCCCATTTGGAATGCTGCGCCGCGGCACCTAAATGCCTCCCACACGTTTTCCACACCGACCAAGGAGACCAAGTTTATGGCGAAGATCGGAGACACACTGCAGCCGTTCCAGGCCCAGGCCTATCACCAGGGCAAGTTCGTTCCCGTCACCAGCGAGGACGTGAAGGGCAGGTGGTCGATCTTCTTCTTCTACCCGGCGGACTTCACTTTCGTGTGCCCGACCGAGCTGGAAGATCTGGCCGGCGTCTACCCGACGCTGCAGAACATGGGCGTCGAGGTGTATTCGGTGTCGACCGACACCCACTTCAGCCACAAGGCCTGGCACGACACCTCGCCGGCGATCGGCAAGATCAATTTCTTCATGCTGGGCGACCAGAACCACGACATCGCGAAGAACTTCGACGTGCTGCGTGAGGGCCAGGGCCTGGCCGATCGCGCGACCTTCGTAATCGACCCCGAAGGCGTCATCCAGCTGATCGAGATCACCAGCGAAGGCGTTGGCCGCAATGCGACCGAGCTGCTGCGCAAGGTCAAGGCCGCGCAATACATTGCCGCGCACCCGGGCGAGGTCTGCCCCGCCAAGTGGGAAGAGGGCGAAGAGACGCTCGCGCCCTCGCTCGAGCTCGTCGGCAAGATCTAAAACCCAGCCCCCTTGGGTTTACCGGGCCCGGGGCGGTTACCTGACCGTCCCGGGCCTTTTCATACCAGACACAGGAATTTCTCCATGCTCGACGCCACTTTGACGCAGCAGCTCAAGGCCTATCTCACCAAGATCCAGCAGCCGATCGAGCTCGTCGCCAGCCTGGGCGACGATGCCAAGAGCGGCGAGATGGAGGCCTTGCTCAATGAAATTGCGGCGCTGTCGGATCAGATCACGCTCGGGCGTGCCAACGACGCGCATACCCCCAGCTTCCTGATCCGCCGCACCGGCACCGATGTCGCCGTGCGCTTCGCCGGCCTGCCGATGGGCCATGAATTCACCTCCCTGGTGCTGGCGCTGCTGCAGGTCGGCGGTCATCCGCCCAAGGTGAGCGACGAGAGTCTGGACCAGATCCGCGCGCTCGATGGCGATTTCCACTTCGAAACCTATTTCTCCCAGAGCTGCCAGAACTGCCCGGATGTGGTGCAGGCGCTCAACCTGATGGCGGTCGTCAACCCGCGCATCCGCCACACCGCGATCGACGGTGCGCTGTTCAAGGAAGAGGTCGAGCGCCGGCAGGTGATGACCGTGCCGCAGGTCTTCCTGAACGGCGAACCGTTCGCGCAGGGCCGTATGGAGCTGGAGCAGATCCTGGCCAAGATCGACACCGGTGCCGAGGCGCGCGCCGCCGAGAAGCTCGCCGCCAAGGATCCGTTCGACGTGCTCGTCGTCGGCGGCGGTCCTGCCGGGGCGGCTTCCGCGGTCTATGCCGCGCGCAAGGGCATTCGCACCGGCGTCGTCGCAGAACGCTTCGGTGGCCAGGTGCTCGACACCGCCGCGATCGAGAATTTCATCTCGATCGAGGAGACCGACGGGCCCAAGCTGGCGGCCGATCTGGAGCGGCACGTACGCGCCTATGACGTCGACCTGATGAACCTGCAGACCGCCGGCGAGCTGATCCCGGCGCAGGAAGAGGGCGGCCTGCACGAGGTGAAGTTCAAGAGCGGCGCCAGCCTAAAGGCGCGCACCGTCATCCTGACGACCGGCGCGCGCTGGCGGCAGATGGGCGTGCCCGGCGAAGCGGACTATCGCACCAAGGGCGTCACCTATTGCCCGCATTGCGACGGCCCGCTGTTCAAGGGCAAGCGCGTCGCGGTGATCGGCGGCGGCAATTCGGGCGTCGAGGCGGCGATCGACCTGGCGGGCCTCGTCGCGCATGTCACGCTGATCGAATATGACAGCCAGCTGCGCGCCGACGCGGTGCTGCAGCGCAAGCTCGGCAGCCTGCCCAACGTCAAGGTGATCACCTCGGCGCTGACCACCGAAGTGCATGGCGACGGCAGCAAGGTGACCGGCCTCAGCTACAAGGACCGCAACCACGGCACGATGCACGAGATCGAACTGGAGGGCATCTTCGTCCAGATCGGCCTGGTGCCGAACACCGAGTGGCTGAAGGGCGCGATCGCCCTGACCCCCCGCGGCGAGATCGAAATCGACGATCGCGGCGAGACCTCGCAGCCCGGCATCTTCGCTGCCGGCGACGCGACCACCGAGCCCTACAAGCAGATCGTGGTGGCGATGGGGGCAGGCTCGACTGCGGCTTTGTCGGCGTTCGATTATCTGATCCGGCTGCCCGCCGAAGAACGGAAGGCAGCCTGAACCGCCGCACTACGCACGTTCCGGCCCATTCCGTCGAGCGGAATGGCCGGAACAACTGCCCGGGTGGGGCAGTTGCATGATCGACGATGTTGATTAGATTTAGCATAGCAATCGACGGAGCCGATCACTGAGCACCACCTATCTGCCGACGCTGAAGCAGCTGCAATATCTCGTCGCCTTGCGGGATCACGGCCATTTCGGCCGTGCCGCCGAGGCGTGTTTCGTGACGCAGTCGACGCTGTCGGCCGGCATCCGCGAACTCGAGACGCTGATCGGGGTGACGCTGGTCGAGCGCACCCGCCGCGTCGTCCGCTTCACGCCGCTGGGCGACAGCATCGCCAACAAGGCGCGGCGCGTGCTGCGCGAGGCCGAGGAGCTGGGCGACCTCGCCCGCGCCGCCGGCCGGCCGCTTTCTGGCGAGATGCGGATGAGCGTGATCCCCACCATTGCGCCGTTCATGCTGCCGCGCATCCTGCCGCACCTGCGCCGCGACTATCCCGACCTCAAGCTGTTCCTGCGCGAGGAGCCGAGTGCCGCCGCCTGCGAGGGGCTGCACAACGGCCGTACCGACTGCGTGCTGCTGGCGCTGCCTTATGCCTGTGGTGAAGTCACCGCGCAGCCGCTGTTCGAGGATCGCCTGTTCGTCGCTGCCCCCGACGGCGAGCCGCCGGTTTCCGCCGCGGTCGTCCACCCGGCGGAGATCGACGAATCGCGCCTGCTGCTGCTCGAAGACGGCCATTGCCTGAAGGATCATGCGCTCGCCGCCTGCAACCGGCCGGAGCTGCGCGCCGAGGCGGCGATGCTCGGCACGTCGCTGCACACGGTGGTGCAGATGGTCGAGAACGGCCTGGGCGTGACGATGCTGCCGGAAATGGCGATCAAGGCCGGCATCCTCGCCAACACGCATCTTGCCGCGCGACCGCTCCAGGCCGACAACCCCTCGCGCACCGTCGCGTTGGTCTGGCGCCGCGCCTCGCCACGCGAGAAGGATTTCCGGCTGCTCGCCGACCTGCTGGCCAAGGCGGCCTAGCGCATCGGGATTGCCGAAACCAAATCGGCTCTCGACCGTAATGACCGACAGTCGTTGATCGACAGCAGGAGGACGTTTCGGATGAGCCCGCCCGCCAAGGCGCGCATGCTGTGGCTGATGCCCGCGCTGGCGCTCGCCGGTTGCGCCGGATCTTCCGATCGCGTCGCCGCCGCGGGCGAGCAACCGCACCGCGCCCCGCACCTGGCGCATTCGAAGACGGTCGAGCCGCCCGAGCCGACGATCGGCGGCGCGGTGATGCGTCCCGATCAGACCATCGCCGCCAACGCCGCTGCCGCGCCGACGCTGACCATCTTCATGCAGACGGTGAAGGCGGCGGGGCTGGAGCAGGCGCTGTCCGGCGCCGGCCCCTATACCCTATTCGCCCCGACCAATGAGGCGTACGGCCGCCTCGCCTCCGGCACGGTCGACGCGCTGCTGAAGCCGGAGAACAAGGCCTCCCTGGTCAAGCTGATCGAATACGGGCTGGTGCCGGGCGTGATCACCGCCGACGATCTGCGCGCCCGGGTTCGCGCCGGGAACGGCACGGCGACGCTCACCACGCTGGAGGGCGATCCGCTGACCGTGACGATGACCGGCGACGTCATCACGCTGCATGATGTCAACGGCAACCGCAGCTATATACAAACCAGCGACGTGCGCCAGTCGAACGGGATGATCCATGTCATCAACGGCATGCTGATCCCCAATCTCGCGTGATCATGGCGACGCGCTTTTCCATCCGCCGAAACGCCCGATGTTCGCATCATGTACGACGGCTGACAGCGCTGTTCAGCAACGAGTACCCTTTACTTTGCAATGACCCTGAATCTATCTGCCCCGGATTTCATTAGGAGAAGCCCATGCCTATTCTGACCAAGTCTGCTGCTGTCCTGCTTTCTACCGCCGCGCTGGCAGTCTCTCCGGCGATGGCGCAGACCAGCAACACCCCTGCCCAGACCACCACCCCGGCGACGACCGCTGCCCCGGCGGCGCCTGCGGCTGCCGCCCCCGCCGCGACCACCACGGTTGCACAGGCGCTGGCGCAGTCGTCCGATCACTCCACGCTGCAGCGGCTGGTCGTCGCGGCGAACCTGACGGGCACGCTCTCGGGCCCGGGCCCGATCACCGTGTTCGCGCCCGATGATGCGGCGTTCGGTCGCCTGGCGCCCGGCACCGTCAACCAGCTGCTCGATCCGGAGCACAGCTGGAGCGCGCAGCAGATCGTGAAGTATCACGTCGTCAACGGCACCTACACCACCGACGACCTGCTGAAGCAGCTCAAGACCACTCCGACGATGACGCTGCAGACGCTCGATGGCCAACCGATCACGCTGTCGATGGCCGGCCCGAGCGCGATCCAGCTGACCGACGCCTCCGGCAACAAGGCGTTCATCGCCAAGCGCTCGGATACCGAGAGCAACGGCGTGATCGAGTATATCAACGGCGTGCTCGCCCCGCACATGATGCCGAAGCCGGCTGCGGGCGCGGCGACCGGCACGCCGGGTACGACTGGTACCACCGGCACCACGGGTACCACCGGCACGACGACCACGCCGAATACCGGTGCGACCACGCCCGGCACCTCGACCGATGACGGCGCCACCGCGCCCGACACCGGCGCCGGTGCTCCCGATCAGGACACCGACGGCGGCGCCTGATCCCATCGCGCGGCAGCGGCATCGTCGCTGCCGCGCGCTTCTACCCAGCGCGCGCTGTCGCCGCGCGTTTCGCGCTTCCAGAACGGCGCGTCGGTCTTCAGCCGGTCGATCATGAACGCGCATGCGTCCAGCGCTGCCTGGCGATGGGGCGCGGCCGCAGCGACGAACACGATCGGCTCGCCCGGCCGCATCACGCCGACGCGATGGATGATCCGCGCCGCCTCCAGCGACCAGCGTGCCTTCGCCTCCTCGAGCACGCGCGACAAGGCCCGCTCGGTTGCGCCGGGATAATGTTCCAGCTCCAGCTCGGTAACGCCGTCATCGGCGCGGACGCTGCCAACGAAAGTGGCCACCGCGCCCGGCCCCAACGCCTGCACCGCCGCCGTCTCCACCGCGACGTCGATTGCGGCCGCAGCGATGTGCACACTCATCCGCCCGTCACCGGCGGAAAGATCGCCACTTCGCGCGCGCCGGCGATCGGCGCGCCCAGCGGCACGAACTCCTGGTCGATCGCCGCGCGCAGCCGCGTGCGATCGGCGAAGGCCGACGCATGGCCGTCGCTCCGTGCCGCCAGCCAGTCGATCAGCGCCGCCACCGTGGTGACGTCGTCGGGCGGAGAGACCGTTTCCTGCCCCGTCCCCACCGCCTCGCGCACCCAGGCGAAATAGAGCAGCTCGATGGCCACGCTCAGTCCATGTGCTTCAGGCCGACGCGCAGGTAATCCCAGCCGGTCACCAGCGTCAGCGCCGCCGCCGCCCAGAGCGCAATCAAGCCGATCGCCGCCACCCAGGGCCATCCGGGCAGCGCACCGCCCAGGATCAACCCGCCCAGCGCGATCAACTGCAGCGTTGTCTTCCATTTCGCCAGCCGCGACACCGGCACCGACACCTGCAGCCCGCCCAGGAACTCGCGCAGCCCCGACACCATGATTTCGCGCAGCAGGATGATCAGCGCCGCGATGATGTTGAAGCCGTAGATGTCGCGCGTCGCCACCAGCATCAGGATGACCGCGGCGACCATCACCTTGTCGGCGATCGGATCGAGGAAGATGCCCAGTTTCGACACCGTGCCCTGCGCGCGCGCCAGATAGCCGTCGAAATAATCGGTCACGCCCATCAGGCAGTAAAGCGCGAAGGCCAGCGCATAGCCGAACGGCCAATGCGGCCACCACAGACACGCGACCAGCACCGGCAGCGCCAGGATTCGCGACAGCGTCAGGATGTTGGGCAGGGTCAGCATCTTTCCCCGATGTAGCGGCGCGACCGCGCGCGCGAAACCCCGCATGGGGCGATAAGGATTTGCGCCGCCCGGAACGCGTCGGCTATGCCCGGCCCCAGTTTCGTCACCCGGAGGTCCGCTTCCCGCCATGATCGGCTCGCTCGGTCTGCTCAAGGAGCGCCGTTTCCTGCCGTTGTTCGTCACGCAGTTCCTGGGTGCCTTCAACGACAATCTGTTCAAGCAGGCGATGGTGCTGTTCGCGACCTATCGCGTGTTCAATGATGCGCGGGTCGAATCCACCTTCAACGGCGTCGCGACCATGCTGTCGCTCGTCCCGTTCTTCCTGCTCTCGGCGCTGTCGGGGCAGCTGTCCGATACGATCGACAAGGCCAAGGTGATCCGCTGGGTCAAGACTGCCGAGATCGCGATCATGATGCTCGGCGGCGCCGGCCTGCTGGTCTCGCTCGGCGGGCACACCACCGTCGGTC
Source organism: Sphingomonas sp. (assembly GCA_051955175.1). GTDB lineage: Bacteria > Pseudomonadota > Alphaproteobacteria > Sphingomonadales > Sphingomonadaceae > Sphingomonas. The sequence goes on along the minus strand of JBQCHA010000261.1, from coordinate 3,699 downwards.
TGGCGCTGATGCTGGCGGCGGTGCTGTGCCTTGGCATCCACTCGACCTTCTTCGGCCCGATCAAATACGCCATCCTGCCGCAGCATCTGCCGCCCGATCATGTGCTGGGCGGCACCGGCCTGATCGAGGCGGGAACGTACCTGTCGATCCTGCTCGGCACCATCCTGGCCGGCGCGTTGACCGTTGAACAGTCGGTCGTTGCCGTGCTGGCCGTGGCAATCGTCGGCTGGTTCGCCGGGCGCCAGGTCCCGCCCGCCCCGCGCATCGGGCCGAAGCTGGAGATCAATTACAACCCGATCACTTCGTCATGGCGGCTGATCAACGCGACGATGCACATTCCTCGGCTGTTACTGGCGATCTGCGCGATCAGCTTCTTCTGGACGATCGGCGCGATCCTGATCATCCTGTTCCCGCCGCTGGTGAAGAACCTGCTGACCGCTGACCGCCAGGTCGCCAGCCTGGTGCTGGCGATCTTCTCGGTCGGCATCGCGCTCGGCTCGGTAATCGTCAACCGCCTGCTCGCCGGGCGGATCTCGGCGAAATATGCTCCCGTCTCGGTGCTGGCCATGGGCGGTTTCGTCGTCCTGTTCTCGATGGTCGTGCGACTGTGGAACCCGGCTCCGGCCGGCCACCTCTACAACATCGCCGAATTTGTCGCCGAGCCGCGGGCGCTGCTCGTCGGCATCGCGCTGCTCGGCATCGCGGTCACCGGCGGCATGTTCGTCGTGCCGCTCTACGCGTTCCTCACCACCACGGTGACCAAAGACCAGACCGCGCGCACCGTCGCCGCCAACAATGTGGTCAATTCGGGCGCGATGGTCGCCGGCGCGCTGATGGTGACGGTTCTCGCCGCGCTGCACGTCACGCCGGAGAACATCCTGTTCCTCGCTGCCGCGATGTGCCTGTTCGCGGCATGGCTGGCGCAGAAGCTTCACCTCGCCTGCGATTGATTACCGCCGCCGCGATCGATCGAGGGCACTTGCCCGCCGCGCGCGGTGGCGCTACATGCGCGCCTGCCTGGAGGGGTGTAGCTCAGCTGGTTAGAGCGTCGGTCTCCAAAACCGAAGGCCCTCGGTTCGAATCCGAGCTCCCCTGCCAGGCCACTTGCGCTGCACCGCCCGAAGGGTTATCTGCGCATCCAATCCGAAATCGAGGATGATGAAGCGCCGGCCACCAAGAGCCGGGCAGCGGACCCATGCCCGGTTTCACGACGAAAGGACGTAGCCCGTGGCCAGGACGAGCCCGATCGAGTTCATTCGCGAGGTACAGGCGGAGACGCGCAAGGTCGTCTGGCCGACCCAGCGGCAGACGGTGATGACCGCCGTGATGGTGGTGATCATGACATCGGTCCTTGCCTTGTTCTTCGTCAGCATCGATGCCGTGTTCGATTCGATCGTGCACTATCTGCTGTCACTGGCTGCTTGAGGTAGAAGGTAACGCATGTCGCGCTGGTACATCATCCACGCCTATTCGGGTTTCGAGGGCAAGGTTCGTGACGCGATCATGGCCGAGGCCGAGCGCATGGGCCTCGAGCAGTTGGTCGAGCGCATCGAGGTGCCGACCGAGACGATCACCGAGGCGCGCCGCGGCAAGAAGGTTCAGGTCGAGCGCAAGTTCATGCCGGGCTATGTGCTCGCCAAGCTGAACATGAACGACGACGTCTATCACCTGGTGAAGAACACGCCGAAGGTGACGGGCTTCCTCGGCTCATCGGGCAAGCCGCAGCCGATCAGCGACGCCGAAGCCGCGCGGATGCTGAACTCGAAGGAAGAGGCGGCCGCCGCCCCCAAGCACCAGATCAAGGTCGATTACGAGATCGGCGACTCGGTCAAGGTGCTCGACGGCCCGTTCGCCAGCTTCAACGGCGTGGTCGAGGAGCTCGATTTCGACAAGTCGAAGGTCAAGGTCTCGGTCTCGATCTTCGGCCGCGCGACCCCGGTCGAGCTCGACTTCGAACAGGTCGAGCGAACCAAATAATTAGCGCCTGCTAATTATTGGAGGCGGCGCGACCGGTCGGCGGGTGGGCGCGAGCCCAACCCGTCCGACGACGCGGGATTTACTCTCGCGTCGGCCGATGCTAAGGGCGCCCCCTTCCAACGCACCAGCAATGGAAAACCGTGCGGGAGATCGCTCGCGATCGCTCGGACCGCTGAACTTGAGGCGATGCGCCCGTGGGCGCGCCGCGCAACAGAGTGAGTGAGGTAAATGGCTAAGAAAATTACCGGCTATATCAAGCTGCAGGTGCCCGCCGGCGCCGCCAATCCGTCGCCGCCGATCGGCCCGGCGCTGGGTCAGCGCGGCGTCAACATCATGGAATTCTGCAAGGCGTTCAACGCGCAGACCGGCGATATGGAGAAGGGCGCCCCCCTTCCCACCGTGATCACCGTCTATGCCGATCGCTCATTCAGCTTCGTCACGAAGACGCCGCCGGCGACCTTCCTGATCAAGAAGGCGGCAAACCTGAAGTCGGGCTCGAAGGAGCCGGGCAAGGTGTCGGCCGGACAGATCAAGCGTTCGGCGCTGTCGCAGATCGCCGAGACCAAGATGAAGGACCTGAACGCCAACGATATCGAGGCGGCGACCCGCATCATCGAAGGCTCCGCCCGCGCGATGGGCCTCGAAGTGGTGGAGGGCTGAACCGATGAGCAAGCTGACCAAGAAGCAGAAGACCTGGGCGGTCGACGCCAACAAGCTGTACGGCGTCGATGAAGCGATCAAGATCGCCAAGGACAACGCCACCGCGAAGTTCGACGAAACCATCGAGGTCGCGCTGAATCTGGGCGTCGACCCGCGCCATGCCGACCAGATGGTCCGCGGCGTCGTCACGCTGCCCAAGGGCACCGGCAAGACCGTTCGCGTCGGCGTGTTCGCCCGTGGCGCCAAGGCCGACGAGGCCCGCGAGGCGGGTGCCGACGTGGTCGGTGCCGAAGACCTGATGGAGACGATCCAGGGCGGCACGATCGATTTCGATCGCTGCATCGCCACGCCCGACATGATGGGCGTCGTCGGTCGTCTCGGTAAGGTGCTGGGTCCGAAGGGCCTGATGCCGAACCCGAAGCTCGGCACGGTAACGATGGACGTCGCGGCAGCCGTCAAGGCGGCCAAGGGCGGCCAGGTCGAGTACCGCGTCGAGAAGGCCGGCATCATCCACTCCGGCATCGGCAAGGCGAGCTTTGCCGCCGAGGATCTGCGCGCGAACTTCGACGCGCTGGTCGATGCGGTGGTCAAGGCCAAGCCGTCGGGCGCCAAGGGCAAGTATGTCCGCAAGGTCGCGATCAGCTCGTCGATGGGCCCGGGCATCAAGATCGACACGACCGAGGTGGCGAGCGTCTAAGCCGGCGCGAGGTGCGTAAGCTCGCTTACGCACCGTTGCTTCGCCGCTGGCGGAGCACGCAAACGGCCGGCCGGCGCGGCACAGCCGCGTCCGACGGGACGGCATTCACTGCCGTCCCGGCCTACCGATAAGAGAGAAAGAAGGCCGGGAGATCGCCTCTCCCGGCCTTTTTCGCGCGCTGTGCAGCGCGACGGATGAAGAAACGCGACGTCCGCCCCCCTTATTCCACCCCGGCGAAGGCCGGGGTCCAGCCGCGGGCCGGGCGAGACTGGACCCCCGCCCTCGCCCGGGTGGTGGGGTGCTTTTGCGCGAGACGAGGTCCCCCCCACGCCCCCCCAACCGCCCCCCGCCCACGCACCCCCCCC
>JBQCHA010000260.1:0-2854 GCA_051955175.1 Sphingomonas sp. | reverse complement strand
GGTGAACGTGGCGTTCGAGAACTGGAAGTAGGAACGCAGCTTCGAATTGGTGAAGTTGACCACGTCGAACGTCAGCTCCGGCGCATGGCTCCAGCCGAAGATTTCCTTGAGGTCGAAGCTCGAGGACAGATCCCACTGCTGGTAGTCATCGGAGAAGATCGCCGCATTGGTAATGCCGTTCTGGTTCGCGTTGGAGACCTGCGAGCCCTTGTTGAAGGTCGTCGAGACGCGGACCATCACGCCGTGGTTCTCGTAATAGCCGGTGATGTTGTAGGTATATTCGGCGACGCCCAGCGCGATCGCCGGCGCGGCGCCGGTGCCCTTCTGGTCGACGATCGTCGCGTTGGCGTTGAAGCCGAAGCCGCGCACGCCGATGTACTGGGTCACGAAGTCGAGCGGCTGGACCCACTGGAACTCCAAGCCGTCGACGGTCAGCTTGCCGCTGGCGTTGACCTGCTGCTGCACCTGGATCTGCGCCGCGTCCGGGCCGCCGCGGGAGTCGATCGCCGCCTGCTGCGTCGGCGTCAGCGTGTTGTAGGTGATGCCGTATTGCGCCAGGCTGGAGAAAGGCGCGGTGGTGATGCCGTTGGTGGTGAAGCCGGTCAGTTCCTTGCGGAACGCCGCCATGCTGACCAGCCCTTCGCGACCGGTATAATATTCGATGCCGAGGTCGATGTTCTTCGACAGGTACGGCTCCAGCGCCGGGTTGCCGACCGTCGCCACGTCGGCCGACGGTGACGAGAAGTTGACGCCGGGCAGCTGCGCGCTCGGGCTCGGCCGCGTCATCGTTTTCGACAGGGCGAGGCGCATCACTGCATGGCTGCCGATATTGTAGGCGAGGTTCGCCGCGGGCAGCCAATTGTCATAGCTGTTGTGCGTCGTCGCGATGTTGACGACGTTCGGATAGCACGACCCGTCGAGCGACTTGTCGGGAAGCGGGCAGGTGCCTGCCGCCGTGGTGTTGCGCGGATCGGGCACCGAAACCTGACCCTGGATGGTCTGGTCGGTATGCACATAGCGCACGCCGAGGTTGAAGCGCAGATCGTTGCCGGCGACGTTGGCGATGCCGTTCAGCTCGGCATAGGCAGCCGGCGTCTTTTCCCGGATGAAGCCGCCGCTGGCACCGGTATTCGTGCCGCCGTTGACCGGCTCGTTGGCGTGGAAATAGGCGTAATTCGAATCCTTGGCGAACCGGTCCCAATCGACCACGGCATAGCCGTCCGGGCCGGGCATCATGTAGCCGGCGAGCGCCGACTGCGGGATCAGCGAACCCTGGTACACCACGCCGCCGGTCGCGCCCGAGGTATAGCCGGTGCCATAGGCCGGATAGGTGGGATAGCCGTTGGGCGCCGCGCCCGGTTGGTCGAGCCCCTGGCACGGCGGCTGCGAATTGGGCGACGGCAGGAACACGTTGGGATTGTTGCCGCACACCGCATTCTGCCACGCCTGGCTGTTGTCGCCGCCGGTGATCTGGCGCGATACATCGTCGTAATTGCCGCCGACACGCAGGTTCAGCCGATCGCTGCCCCAGGTCACGCTGCCGCGGATGCCCTTCGACTTGTTGACGCGGAACTCGTCCTGCATGTTGAGCCGGCCGCCGTTCCAGACGTAGTTGGTCGGGTCGTTGAGGTCGACGTTGCTGGCGATCGTGGGGATATCGCCATCGTTGGTGTAGGTGACGGTCAGGCCGGAATTAGCGGCGGTCACCGGGCCGAAGGTCGGCGATTCACGATGGAAGGTGCTGCGCGTGTAATTGGCGTTCAGCTCGACCTTCAGATTGTCGGCGACCTGCCACGAGCCGCCGGGGTTGACCGTGTAGAAGTCGGTCGTCTCGATATATGGGCGATATTCCAGGAAGAATTGCGAATTGGCGAAGGTGCCGCCGGTGACGGTGCAGCCGTCGGAGCAGTCGCTGCGGTCCACCGTCATGTTGAGCGGAATGACCGCGCCGTTGCGGCCGACCCAGTTGAGATCGACGCGCTTCAGGTCGTTCTTCTTCTTGCCCCACATGCCGTCGATGTAGAAGTGCAGCGCATCGCTCGGCCGCCATTCGGCGCTGGCGATGGCGGAGATGCGGTCACGCGAGCCATATTCGTCCGACGGGCGGCCGAGACGCGGCAGGATCGCGTTGTCGATCTGCTGGATCGTCAGGCCGGGGTTGTGCGCGAGCAACCAGGCGTCGTCGATCGTATCGCCAGGGGTTAGCCCGTTGCCGGCATTGCTCGGCACGGTCGACGGGATCGTGAAGTTGCCGCCGCCGGTGGTGTTGCAGGTGTTGCCCGCGCCGCACTGCGCGGCGCTCAGGTTCGGATTGGTATAGCCGATCGTTTCATAGCCGGTGACGCGCGACAGGCGATGCTCGCCCGCTACCCCGGCCAGGATACCGAAATTGCCATGCGTGGAGCTCGCGATGAACGAGCCGCGCTCGCCCCAGCCGGACGCGTGCTCGTCCTTCACACCCTGCAGGTTGTAGGTGAAGTGCGTGCCGGGATTGTCGAACGGGCGGGCGGAGCGAATGTCGACATTGCCCGCTGCGCCGCCTTCCAGCAGGTCGGCGGTGTAGCTCTTGTTCACCGTCAGCTTGGTGAACAGGTCGGTCGGGAAGAACGACAGGTCGACCGAACGGTCGGTGCCCTGCGCGTCGGTTGCGCCGCTCGACGCGATGGCGATCGGCGCGCCGTTCAGCGTCACCTCGGTGAAGTTGCTGCCCAGGCCGCGGATCGCGACGTTGACGCCGTTGCCGGTGATGTCGCGGCTGATCGTCACGCCGGGGATGCGGTTGAACGATTCGGCGATATTGGTGTCGGGGAACTTGCCGATGTCCTCCGCGAAGATCGAATCGCTGAAGCCGATC
>JBQCHA010000259.1:0-15775 GCA_051955175.1 Sphingomonas sp. | reverse complement strand
CTTCATTACGGACCTTCTGCTGCTCGAACAGCTTGGTGAACATGATGTAGAGCGACACCACGAGCATCAGCACGAGGATCGAGAAGACGGCGATCGAGATGACGCCGCCCTGCTGCAACATCGGAATCAGACCGTAGGGGTTGGAACCGTCAGCGGCGGCGGTGCCGGCGGCGAGGATGGTGGTGAGCATCTGTAGGTTCTTCCTTCTAAGCGAATAAGATCGAAACAGTGAACAAGGGGGGCATGGCGCCCCCCGATAGAGGCCGTTGGATCAGAACTGGTCGACCAGCTTCCACGTCACGGACTGGGTCGTATGGTCGACGGCCGGATTCCCGTTGGTATCCTTCGCCGGCTCGTACTTCACCTTCGATTTGAAGATGCGGCACGTGGTGTTGTCCAGATCGCTGTTACCGCTGGAGCCGGAGACGCTGCAGTCGGTCACCCGACCATCGGTCCCGATCGTCAGGCGGACGGTAACGCGACCCTCCGCGCCGGCACGGCGAGCAGCCGGCGGATAGGCATCGTCACCGAAGAACCGGCCCGGATTACCCTTGGCGCGGGCAGCCTGGCTCACCTTCGGCGGGGCCGGGGGCGGCGGCACCGGTGCCGGCGGCGCGGCAACCGGCGTCAGGCTGATCGCCGGCGGCGGCGTGGTAACCGTCTGGATCTGCACCGGCGGCGCGGGGACCGGAACGATCGCCGGCGGCGAGACGACCGGCGGCGAGGTCATCGGCTGCTCAGGCGGCGGCGGCGGCGGGGGAACGTCGGGCGGCGGCGGCGGCGGTGGCGGCGCGACGTCGAACGTGTCCATCTTCTGCGCCACCTTCTTGACGTATTGGTACGCCAGGCCGGTGACGAAGGCATAACCGAGCGCCGCAATCAGCACCGCGACGACAACGATCGCCACGATCCGGTTGCTGCTCTGATCCCTATCTGCGTAGGCCATTCAGTAACTTCACTCCTCAAATCCTCAGCGCGCGCTGACGACGTGTTAGGCCGCACATGCGACGACCCGCTGAACGCTACGGCTAGCGTAACCTTAAGCAGAGCGCGAGTCTCTAACGCCCACCTAAGAACGACGCAACGCTTTGTCTCGCGCAACAAACGTACAAACGCCGTGTGGCAGAATTATTTCTGTATAAATCGACCGCATTCGCGTAACGGAGCGACCATGATCAGTGCTCCCAAATCCAACGCATTCGCTGCACTTCTGCTTGTTGCGCTTCCACTCTCGCCAGCCTCCGCGGTGCAGAACGCTCCAGGCGCGCCAACGGCTCCAGAATCGTCAATGGCGGGTCCGCATTACGCCGACTTTGCCGATCTGGTGCTCGAATCGCCCTTGCTGATCGACGCGACGATCCACGACACGGTGCGAATCACCGGCCCACGAGCAGCGGACGTCGCTCCGGGCTTCGCGCGCCTCTATGTCGATGCCGACGTGAATGCGCTGATCCGCGGCCCGCACGGCATCCCCGCGCGCGTCGGCTATCTGGTCGATGTGCCGGCCGACGCCCGCGGCCGTCCGCCGCGCCTGAAGAAGGAGCGCGTGCTGCTGTTCGCGCGATCGGTGCCCAACCGTCCGGATCAAATCCAGCTGGTCGCCAAGGATGCGCAACGCCGTTGGACGCCGGCCGCCGCCGCACTCGTTCAGCGCATCGCCCAGGAAGCTGCCGCGCCCGATGCGCCGCCGGTCATCACCGGCGTCGGCAATGCGTTTCACGTGCCGGGATCGCTGCCGGGCGAAGGCGAGACGCAGATCTTCCTGTCGACCGCCGACGGCCGTCCGGTGTCGCTCGACATCCTGCGCCGCCCCGGCGAGCAGCCGCGCTGGTCGGTGGCGTTGAGCGACATCACCGATTCCGCCGCCCAGGCGCCGCAGCGTGACACGTTGCTATGGTATCGCCTTGCCTGCGCCTTGCCGGCGCAGCTGCCCGACGCCAGCGTCGCATCCGCCGACCCGTCGAATGCGGCCAAGGCACGCGAGGATTATCAGTATGTGCTGCAGTCGCTGGGCTCGTGCGACCGGCGCCCCGCTTATTGAGCGGTGAAGGCGGTCAGCGGCGGTGGCGGACGAGGGTGATGCCGATCGCCTCCTCGCCTTCCGCGATCGCCAGCTTGACGATCTTCACCTCGACGCGGCGGACGCGCTTGTCCTGCAGGAACAGCGTCTCGGCAATGTAGTCGGCCACCGCCTCGATCAGCGTGAAGTGCAGCCCTTCCGGAAACTGCGTCGCCGCGCGTTTCAGATCGAGATAGTTCTTGGACGCGGTGAGCGGCGTATCCGGCGCGTAATGATCGGCACAGGCAAGATCGACCGTCAGCGAAATCCTGAGCGGCTGCGGCAGGTGCGTTTCCTCCGAATAGATGCCCGTCAGAACGGGAACTTCGAGGTCGTGCACTTCGAGGCAGAGGCGATCGTCGGCGTCGGTCATCGCCGCGCCATAGCAGATCGCGCCGCTTCGGCTAGGCCCTAGGCCGTGGCGCTGGGCCGCCGGCTGGCGCGCTCATACCATTGCGCGATGTTGCTGCAGCCGGCGACGTCCAGCTGGGCGCGGCCGGCGAAGTCGATCGTCACCAGTGCGGTGATGTCGGCAAAGCTATAATGCGCGTCGGCGATCCACTCGCGGTCGGCGAGATGGCCGTTCAGCCCATCGACGAATGCCTTCCACATAACGGCGCCGCGCGTCGCCAATTCGGGGATTTGCGGGATCGGCGGCCACTTGCCCGTCACGCCGCGATCCTTGAACGCGGGGAGCGAATTGCGGAAGGCATAGACCGCCGCGATATAGCCGTCGCTCTCGATCCGCCGCGTCCAGGAACAGATGCGCGCGATCTCGACCGGCGTGGTGCCGAACAACGGCGGATCGGGCTGCAGCGCTTCGAAATAGCGGCAGATCGCGGCGGATTCGGTGATCACCTCGCCGTCGTCGAGCTCCAGCGCCGGGACGGCACCGCGCGGGTTGATCGCCAGATAATTGTCGCTGAATTGCTCGTCCTTGCGCAGGTCGATCGGAACGCGCTCGATCTCGATACTCTTTTCGGCAAGGAAGATCCGCACCCGGCGCGGGCTGGGTGCCCAGGCAGCGTCATAGAGCTTCATCGCCTTTCCCTCCGTTAGGCTTGCGTTCAGCCGCCATCACGCTAAAGCGCGCGGCCTTTGGCGTCCACCCGGAGGCCGCTGGAGATGAACGCCCGATGTTGCGCTTCGTGCCCATTGCCGATGTCGATGCCGACGCGATCGAGCAGCTGCTCGACCGCGCGTTCGGCACCGATCGCCATGGCCGCACCGCTTATGCCGTGCGCGACGGCACCGAGGCGATCCCGACGCTGAGCTTCGCCGCGCTGGACGAGGATGACGCGCTGGTCGGCTCCATCCAGTGCTGGCCGGTGGCGCTGGCGCCGGCAAGCGGTGATCCGGTGCCGATGACGATGGTCGGCCCCGTCGCGGTCGATCCGCCGCGCCAGCAAGCCGGCATCGGCCACGCGCTGGTCGCGCACATGCTGAAGGCGGCGCACCGGCTCGGCGCCGATCGCGCGCGGATGCTGATCGGCGATCCCGAATATTACGGCCGGTTTTTCGGCTTCACGTCGGAACGGACCGGCGAGTGGCAGTTACCCGGTCCGGTACTGCGCCACCGGTTGCTGGCGCGCGGCCCTGACGTTCCCGCAATGGCCGGCATGCTGCGCGCCAACATTGCGGTCTCGGCCTGAGGCGCTTTACGCCGGCGGAGCGGTCGCCTACCTCGCACCGCGTGCCGATGCCCGCCCCCCTCGATTTCACTGCCCTGCCGCTCGCCGAGCTGGCCCGGCTCGCTGAAGAACAGCGCCTGCCGCCGGTCGAGCGCTGGCAGCCGACGCATTGCGGGGACAGCGAGATGCGCATCGCCCGCGACGGCGGCTGGTGGCATCAGGGCGCGCCGATCCGCCGGCCCGAGCTGGTGCGACTGTTCGCCACCATCCTGCGCCGCGAACCCGACGGCAGCTACGTGCTGGTCACCCCGGTCGAGAAACTGAGCATCGAGGTCGAGGACGCCCCCTTCGTCGCCGACCAGGTGAAGCGAGAGGGCGGCGGGCGCGACGCCCGCCTCGCCTTCCGGCTCAACACCGGCGACGTGGTTATCGCCGGCCCGGACCACCCGCTGCGCTTCGCCGAAGACGAACACGGCCCCCGCCCCTACCTCCATGTACGCGCCGGTCTCGACGCGTTGATCGCGCGCCCGGTCTATTATGAGCTCGCCGACCAGGCGATCGCCGCGGGTGACGAGCCGCCGGGCGTGTGGAGCGGCGGCGCCTTCTTCGCGATGGTGTCGGCATGACGCTGGCCGATCGCCTGCATCGCGCGCTGATTGCCCCGGCGCCGGAAATCGTGCTGCTCGCCGGGGATGGTCACGACAGCGCTATCGATGGCGCGCCCGGCGTCGATGCGGGGGTGCTGGTGCCGGTCACCGATCGGCCCGATCCCGGCGTGATCCTGACCCAGCGGACCGAGACGCTGAAACGCCATGCCGGCCAGATCGCCTTTCCCGGCGGCCGGGTCGATCCCGCCGATGCCGACATCATCGCCGCAGCGCTGCGCGAGGCGGAGGAGGAGATCGGGCTGCCGCGCGACGTGGTGACGGTGGTCGGCCCGGCCGATCGCTATCGCACCATCACCGGCTTTCAGGTCACCCCCGTCGTCGGTGTCATCCCGCCGGACATCGCCCTCACGCCGCACGAAGCCGAAGTCGCCTCGGTTTTCGAGGTGCCCCTCGCCTTTCTGCTCGACACCGCGAACCACATCGAAGCGAGCGTCGAATGGCAGGGGCGCGAGCGGCATTACTACGAGATCTGGTGGGACGGACGCCGCATCTGGGGCGCCACCGCGGCGATGATCGTCAACCTGTCGCGGAGGCTGAGATGGACCGCCTGATCCTGCCCGATGCGACCTGGCGCCGGCGCGAAGGGCTGACCGAACTGGCCGACCTGCTCGCCGCCGACGGCGGTGGCGCGCGGTTCGTCGGCGGCGCGGTGCGCGACACCCTGCTCGGCCTCGCGGTCGCCGACGTCGACATCGCCACACCGCTGGAGCCCGAGGCGGTGATCGCGCGCCTGAAGGCGGCCGGCATGCGCGTCGTGCCGACCGGCCTCGCCCATGGCACCGTCACCGCGATCTTGCCCGAGGGGCCGATCGAGGTGACGACGCTGCGCCACGACGTTGAAACCGATGGGCGTCACGCCACCGTCGCCTTCACCGACGACTGGCGCGCCGACGCCGCGCGGCGGGACTTCACCATGAACGCGCTCTATGCCGACCCGCATTCGGGCGAGGTGTTCGACTATTTCGACGGCTTCGCCGATCTTCGCGCCGGCCGCGTGCGCTTCATCGGCGATCCGCTGCAGCGCATTGCCGAGGATCACCTCCGCATCCTGCGCTTCTTCCGTTTCCACGCGCGGTTCGGCGATACGCCCGATGCGGCCGGGCTCGACGCCTGCACGGCGCGCGCCAACGACCTGATGGCGCTCTCGCGCGAACGGATCGCTGCCGAGTTGCTCAAACTGCTGGTCGCCCGCGGCGCGGTGGAGACGGTTGCGCTGATGATCGCGCGCGGAATCTTCGTCCCGGTCCTGCCGGAGATCACCGCGATGGGCGGCGCCCGCCTGGCGCTTGTCGCCTCCGCGGAGGCCGCCGCGGACCTGCCGCCAAATCCAATCCGCCGGCTCGCTGCGCTGCTGCCCGACGATCCCGCCTTGGGAGAGGCGATTGCTGCACGGCTCAAGCTGTCGAATGCCGACCGCAAGCGGCTCGCCTCGGCGCTTCATGCCGATCTCGCCGCGCCGCGCGAGCTCGCCTATCGGCTCGGTACCGATCAGGCGCTCGACCGGCTGATGCTGCACGGGGACCTGGCGCCGGCCGCGCTACGGGCAATCGCCGACTGGCCGGTGCCGCATTTCCCGCTCAACGGCGGCGCGATCGTGGCGCGTGGCGTGGCGAAGGGGCCCGAAGTGGCGCGTCTGCGCCGCGAGGTCGAGGATCGCTGGATCGCCGAGAACTTCCCGGACGACGCCCGCGTCGTCGAACTGGCCGATCAGCTGGTCGGCACCTGGTTGCGCTCGACCAGCAAGGCATAGGCCGCGTCGGGCGGCAGCGGCCGGGCATAAGCGAAACCCTGCCCACAGGCGCAGCCCAACGCCGCCAGCGTCTGGCCCAGTTCGTTGGTCTCGATCCCCTCGGCGGTGGTGCGCATGCCCAGCGCCTGCGCCAGGCTTAGGATCGCGCGGACGATCGCCACCTTGTCGCGATCGGCGAGCATGCCCGTCACGAAGCTCTGGTCGATCTTGAGCACGTCGATCGGCAGCTTCTGCAGGTGCGCCAGGTTGGAAAAGCCGGTGCCGAAATCGTCCATCGCCAGCGTCGTGCCCAGCGCCTTCAGCGCGTGCAGCGCCTGCGAGATGCGATCGGGATCGGTCACCACCGCGCTTTCGGTGAGTTCGAGTGTGAAACGGCTGCCCGACAGGCCCGCCTCGGTCAGCGCCCGCTCGACCACGGGCGCGATATGGTCGCGCTGGATCTGGATCGCCGACAGATTGACCGCGACCCCCACGCCGCACGATCCGCCAGCGCGCGCGTCCCATTCGGCCAACGTCGCCGCGGCGCGGTCGATCGCCCAGCGGCCAAGCGGCACGATCAGGCCCGATTCCTCGGCAACCGGGATGAACTCGCAGGGGCTGTGCAGCACGCCCTGCTCGTCGGTCCAGCGCGCCAGCGATTCGAACGAGACGATGTCGCCGCTCGCCAGATCGACGATCGGCTGGAATTCGAGCTGCAGCGCGCCGCCGTCGATCGCGCGGCGCAGCGAGGTTTCCACCGCGAATTGCTCGCGGGCGATGACGAAGGCGCGGGGCTGGTAGATTTCGGTCGCGCCGCTCTCCTTGGCGCGGCGGACGGCAAACTGGGCGTGGCGGATCAGCGCCTCGGCCTCACGCTCCTGCTCACTCAACAACGCAATGCCGATCGAGCATTCGACGCGGAATTCGAGATCGGATAGGCGGAACGGCGTCGCCAGCGTCGCGCGAATGCGCTGGGCAACGCGGTCAGCCTCCTCGCGCCCCTCGTCGAGCGTCAACAGGATAGCAAATTCGTCACCGCCGATCCGCGCCAGTGTGTCGCGCGCGCGCAACGCGCCCTTCAGCCGGCGGGCGACCGTGATCAGCAGCTCGTCGCCGGCGAGCGAGCCGAGACAGGCATTCACCCGGCCGAACCGGTCGAGGTCGACCACCAGCACCGCGCAGCCGCCGGCGCCGTCGTCGGCGATCAACTCCTCCAGCCGGTCGGAAAAGCCGGCGCGGTTGGGCAGGCCGGTCAGGCTGTCGGTCAGCATCTCGCGCCGCAGATGCTGCTGCGTGCGCACCTCCGACGTCTGGTCGATCAGCGTAATCAGGCATCTCGCCTGCGGTGCGACCCGCGCACGCGCCAGCATCACGCGATAATGCCGGCAGTCGACGGCGTCGCCGAGCTGCCACGGAAACTGCTCGCTGGCCCGATCGGACGCGAGGAAGTTCTTGACCCGCCCGCCGAGCAAGGCGGCGAGCGCCGACCGATCCGCGGAAACGCCGAGACCAGCCATGCGGAACAGCCGGTTGACCTCCTCGAAATGGAACGAGCCGTTGGCGATCGACACCAGCACGGCGGGGATCGGCAACAGCTCCAGCGCACCCGGCAGAATCTCGAGTGGGTGCCGCAGGCCTTCCCCCACGGCAAGGCCAAACCCCGCAGCTAAATCATCGGAATCAGGGTTTGGCGCGACCATCTTCCATGGCGTTACGCCCAATGGGTTAAAAGCTGCTGAAGGTGGTCTGACCAATCATAGCTATTCAGGTGACCGCCTGCCGCGCCGCGAACCGCGGGTCGCGGTGCCGCCCATCGGCGAGGATCGAGCGCAGGATTTCCCCGGCACGCACCACGTCCTCGAAGCCGAGATAGAGCGGTGTCAGCCCGAAGCGCAGGATGTCGGGATCGCGGAAGTCACCGATCACGCCCTCGGCGATGAGGGCCTGGCACAGCTCATAGGCGTCGGGATGGCGGAACGAGACGTGGCTGCCCCGCGCCAGCGCGTCGCGCGGCGTGACGCAGTCAAGGCCCAGCGCATCGCCGACGCCGGCCATCGCGTCGAACAGCGCGGCGCTCTTCGTCGCCAGTGCCGCCATGTCGGCCTGCAGCATGAGGTCGACGCCGCTTTCCAGCGCCGCCATCGCCAGCACCGGCGGTGTGCCGGCCAACCACCGCTTCATGCCCGGGGCGGGGCGGTAGGCGTCCTCCATCGCGAACGGGGCGGCATGGCCCATCCAGCCCGACAGCGGGTTCGCCAGCGCCTCCTGCCAGCGCCGCGCGACATAGAGATAGGCCGGGGCGCCGGGGCCGCCGTTCAGATATTTATAACCGCAGCCGACCGCGAGGTCGGCCCCGGCGCCGCTCAGATCGACCGGCACTGCGCCAGCCGAATGGCTGAGGTCCCACAGCACCAGCGCGCCGGCATCGTGCGCGCGTGCCGTCCAGGCCGCCATGTCGAACCGCTCGGCGGTCTTGTAGTGGACGTGGGTCAGCAGCAGCACCGCCGTGTCGTCGCCGAGCGCCGCGGCAAGCTCGGCCCGCGGCACCGCCTTCAGGTGCGCGCCCTCGACGCAGCCGACCGCCCCTTCCGCGACATGCAGGTCGGTGGGGAAATTTCCCAGTTCCGTGACGATCGTCCGCCGCGCGGGATCACGGCGCAGCGTCGCCACCAGCGCCTTGAACAGATTGGCCGAGGTGGAGTCGGCGACGATCACCTCGTCCGCCGCGCCGCCGATCAGTCGCGCGATCTTGCCGCCGATCCGCGCCGGCGCGTCGATCCAGCCTTCGTTCCAACCGCGGATCAGCCGCTTGCCCCATTGACGGCCGACCATGTCGTCCATCGCGGCGGGCGTGGCAGGCGGCAGCGGCCCCAGCGAATTGCCGTCGAGATAGATCACCCCGTCGGGCAGCACGAAGCGTTCGCGGAACGACCGCAGCGGATCGGCAGCGTCGCGTGCCCGAGCTTCTTCCAATGTCATCATCGGTCGAATGCCCGCTCGACCAGCCGGCGCGTCTCGGCCCACGCCGCGGTTCCCGGCGCGATCAGCTCGACATGGCCGGTGTTGGCGACCGTGTGCAGCGTCGCCTCGTCGCCCGCCGCGTGCGCCTTCTCGACGTAGCTCACCGGCAATCGATAGGGGATGATGCGATCCTCGCGCCCGTCGACCAGATCCTGCGGCACGCCCAGCGGCAGCAGACGGGTAACCGACGTGTCGGCATAGGGATCGGGATGCGATGGCGTCGCCGGTCCGACGAGCTGACCGACGACATCGGTGCCGCAGCCATTGTCGGGGCTCGCCGCCGTCGCCTCCAGATCGGGCAGCCCGCCCAGCGCGATGACGCGAGCGATGCGCAGCGGGTCGCCGCCGGTAAGCGGGCTGTCCTTCGGCAGCTTGTGCCGCCCCGCCAGCCACAGCGCGAGATGCGCGCCGGCCGAATGGCCCACGGCGACGATGCGGGAGGTATCCAGCCGGAACCGCGCGGCATCGGCACGCAGCAGGTCGGCCGCCGCTGCCGCGTCGTGGAAGGTGCCGGGATAGCCGCCGCCGGTGCGGTCGACGCCGCGATAGTCGATGTTCCACACCGCGAAGCCATGGCGCCTGAGGTCGTCCGCCGCCCAGTCCATCAGCGTGCGGTCGGCGATCGAGGTCTGCCAGCAGCCGCCGTGCACCATCAACACGGTCGGGAACGGCCCCTCCCCCTTGGGCAGCCAGACGTCGACCTTCTGCATCGAATCGGGTCCGTAGCTGACGGTCGCGTCCGCCTGCGGCCGCGGCCGTCTGGTGAGGTCGTCCCACGTCATCAGCGCCTGGCCGGGCGGCGAAGGAGCGGCAGGGGTCATGGTCGGGGCCATCAGCAGCAAGAGGGGCATGATCGATCGGATCATGACCCTCTCCTACGGACCCTACGCACAATCGGCAACGCCGCACGGCCGACCCTGCTTGAGGACACCGCCGCCACCGCGCTATGCCCTCGGAAGCGATGCGGAGGGGGAAATGCAATGAGACGATTGGCTTGCCTGCTCGCGGTGCTGCTGGCCGCGAACCCGGCAGCGGCGCGCGACCGCGACGACATGACTCCGCTCACCTCCACGGAAACGCAGCGCAGCATGTTCGACTATTCGGACTGCATCGTCCGCAACCACGGCACCGAACCCGCCTTCGAGAAGATGATGCGTCAGCTGCCAGATGACGGCAAACGCTTCGTCGACGACTATGTGAAGGTGCTGGGCGACCAATGCACCAAATACCTGTCGTTGCTGCCGAGAAAAACGGTGCAGATGCAGGCCAATCCTGCGACGATGCGCGACATGCTGTTCGCGGCGCTCTATCGGCGCGACTTCGGCAAGACCGGTGCACCGGCAGGCATCGCCACGGTGCCGCCGCTGGCACTTTCGAGCGAGTTCGACGGCAACATCAAGCAGTTGCCGCAGAGCTACATCGTGCGCCGCACGTTCGGCGACTGCGTGGCGCGGCACGCGCCCGAGGCGGTCAACGATCTGCTGCTCGCCAAGCCCTATTCGCGCGACGAAGATGAAGTGATCGCCGCACTATCGCCGAAGCTGGGCGCGTGCATCAGCAAGGGACAGAAGATCTCGCTGACCCGCGACGGACTGCGCGAAGACGTGGCCGAGGCGATGTACGACTTGGCGCTGGCCGCCCGCGCGGCGCCGCCGGCAGGCGGCTGACCGGCGGCGCGGCCACTTCGGCGGCAGTGGCGCGGGTCGTCGCGCCCTGCTAACCGGGGAGTGATGGCTACCGACACCACCGACCGCGATCCGCTCGACACGCCGCCGATCGGCATCCTCGACGCCCCGTTCGATACCGCGCTCAGCGACCGCTATCTCGTCTACGCGCTGTCGACGATCACGGCGCGCTCGCTGCCCGATGTGCGCGATGGGCTGAAGCCGGTGCATCGCCGGCTGCTATGGGCGATGCGGCTGCTGCGGCTCGACCCCAGCCAGGGCTACAAGAAGTGCGCGCGCGTCGTCGGCGACGTGATCGGCAAATACCATCCGCATGGCGACCAGTCGGTCTATGACGCGATGGTCCGCCTCGCGCAGGACTTCGCGCTGCGCTACCCGCTGGTCGACGGCCAGGGCAATTTCGGCAATATCGACGGCGATAACGCCGCCGCCTATCGCTATACCGAGGCGCGACTGACGCAGGTCGCCATCGACCTGATGGACGGGCTAGACGAGAACGCGACCGATTTCCGCCCGACCTACAATGGCGAGGACGAGGAGCCCGAGCTGTTTCCCGGCGCCTTCCCCAACCTGCTCGCCAACGGCGCCAGCGGCATCGCGGTCGGCATGGCGACCTCGATCCCGCCGCACAATGCCGCCGAGTTGCTCGACGCGGCCATCATGCTGATCGACGAGCCCAGGGCAGACGACGCGGCGGTGCTGCAGCATGTGAAGGGCCCGGACTTCCCGACCGGCGGCCAGATCGTCGATGCGCCGGAGATCATCGCCGAAGCCTATCGCACCGGCCGCGGGACGTTCCGCACCCGCGCACGCTGGCATGTCGAGGACCAGGGCCGCGGCACTTGGGTCGCGGTGGTCGACCAGATCCCCTATGGCGTGCAGAAGGGCAAGCTGATCGAGCAGATCGCCGCGCTCATCAACGACAAGAAGCTGCCGATCCTCGCCGACGTGCGCGACGAATCCGCCGCTGACATCCGCATCGTCCTCGAACCGCGCAGCCGGACGGTCGACGCCGACCTGCTGATGGATTCGCTGTTCCGCTTGAGCGACCTCGAAAGCCGGTTCTCGCTCAACCTGAACGTGCTCGACGCGACGCGTACCCCGCGCGTGATGGGCCTGCGCGAGGCGTTGCTCGCCTGGGTCGAGCATCAGTTCATCGTGCTACGCCGCCGCTCGCAGCACCGGCTCGACAAGATCGCCGACCGGCTGGAACTGGTCGGCGGCTACATCATCGCCTTCCTCAATCTCGACCGCGTGATCGAGATCATCCGCACCGAGGATGAACCCAAGCCGGTGATGATCGCCGAATTCGCGCTCACCGACCGCCAGGCCGAGGCGATCCTCAACATGCGGCTGCGGTCGTTGCGCAAGCTCGAGGAAATGGAGCTGCGCCGCGAAAAGGACGCGCTCGAAAAGGAACGCGGCGAGCTCGAACTGCTACTCGGCAGCGAGGCGCGCCAACGCACGCGGCTGAAGCGCGACCTCGGCAAGATCCGCGACCGCTACGGCCCCGAAACCGAGCTTGGGCGTCGCCGCACGCTGATCGAGGAAGCCGGCCCCGCGCGCGAAATCCCGCTGGAAGCGATGATCGAGCGCGAGCCGATTACCGTGATCATGTCGCAGCGTGGCTGGATCCGCGCGATGAAGGGTCATGTCGATCTGGCGGCCGCCGACACGCTGAAGTTCAAGGAAGGCGACGGCCCCGCCTTCGCATTCCACGCGCAGACCACCGACAAGCTGCTGCTCGCCGTCGAAAGCGGGCGGTTCTACACCCTGGGCGCCGACAAGCTGCCCGGCGGCCGCGGCTTCGGTGAACCGGTGCGCCTGATGATCGACATCGACGGTGAGCAGGAGATCGTCAGCCTGTTGCCGGCCAGCGCCGCCGAGAAGCTGCTGGTCGCCGCCACCGATGGCCGCGGCTTCATCGTCAAGACCGCCGACGTCACCGCCGAAACCCGCAAGGGCAAGACGGTGGTGACCCCACGCAAGGGCGCCAGGCTCAAGCTGGTCAAGCCCGTGGATCCGGCGCACGATTACGTCGCGGCGATCGGCGACAATCGCAAGCTGCTTGTCTTCCCGATGTCCGAACTCGCCGAGCTGTCACGCGGCCAGGGCGTTCAGCTGCAGCGCTATCGCGACGGCGGCCTGTCCGATGCGATCACCTTCAAATTCGAAGAGGGGCTGAGCTGGACGATGGGCGGCGAGACCGGCCGCACGCGCACCGAAAGCGACATGAACCCGTGGCGCACCGCGCGCGGCGCCGCCGGCCGGATGCCGCCGACCGGCTTCCCCCGCGACAACCGGTTCTGACCGGGCCCGCCCCTTACGACGCCATCATCGTGGGTGCCGGCGGCGCCGGGATGATGTGCGCCGCCGTCGCCGGCCAGCGTGCCCGGCGCGTGCTGCTGGTCGATCATAATGATGAGCCGGGCCGCAAGATCCTGATCTCCGGCGGCGGGCGCTGCAACTTCACCAACGTCGATGCCACGGCCGACCGTTACCTGTCGGCCAACCCGCATTTCGCCAAGTCGGCGCTCGGCCGCTACACCCCGGCCGACTTCATCGCGCTGGTCGATCGCTACGGCATCGCCTGGCACGAAAAGACACTGGGGCAATTGTTCTGCGACGGCTCCGCTCGGCAGATCGTCGCCATGCTCCGCGACGAATGCGCCGCCGGCGGCGTCGAGTTCGCGCTGGGCCGCCCGGTCGGCGCCGTCGATCATGGCGACAGCCAGTTCCGCGTCACGATCGGCGACCGCACGGCGACGGCGCCGGCGCTGGTGATCGCCACCGGCGGCCCCTCGATCCCCAAGATCGGCGCGACCGACTTCGCCTACGCACTCGCCCGCCGCTTCGGTCACAAGATCGTCGAGCCGCGCCCCGCGCTGGTGCCGCTGACGCTCGGCGGGGAGGACGTGCTGTTCCGTGAGCTTTCCGGCGTTTCGGCGGAGGTGGTCGCGCGCGCCGGCGCCGGTGCCTTTCGGGAGGCGGCGCTGTTCACGCACAAGGGGCTATCCGGCCCGGCGATCCTGCAGGTGTCGTCCTACTGGCGCGCGCCACTGCCGGTGGCGATCGATTTCCTGCCCGATTTCGATGAGCACTGGCTGCTCGACGCCAAGCGTGCCCGGCCCCGAGCGTCGCTGAAGGCGGCGCTCGCAACGGCGCTCCCCGAGCGTCTCGCCGAAGCGCTCGCCGAGCGGATCGGCCTCACCGGCAACCTCGCCGACACCCCCGACCGCCGCCTTGCGGAAGCGGCGCGACTGCTGGCCGACTGGCGCTTCCAGCCAACCGGCACCGAAGGGTTCGCCAAGGCCGAGGTGACGATCGGCGGCATCGCCACCACCGGCCTCTCGTCAAAGACCATGGAATCGCGCCATCTCAAGGGCCTGTACGCGATAGGCGAGGCGGTCGACGTCACCGGATGGCTCGGCGGCTACAACTTCCAATGGGCCTGGGCGAGCGGCTGGGCGGCCGGACAGGCATTGTAGAAACGGCACTGGTAGAACCCCCTCGCCATCTCTACATGCGCGGCCATGACGACGAAGACCGTTACGGACAGCAACGCAGCGGTCATCACCGACCGCGCCCAGCTCATCGACAGCTTCGCGCGTGGCGAAAAGTCCAAGGATCGCTGGCGGATCGGCACCGAGCACGAGAAATTCGTCTATTCGACCGCCGACCTCCACGCGCCCAGCTGGGGTGAGCCCGGCGGCATTCGAGACCTGCTGCTCGGCCTGACCGAATATGGCTGGAAGCCGGTCGAGGAAGGGGGCAACATCATTGCGCTGAGCGGGCCCGACGGCACGATCAGCCTGGAGCCCGCCGGTCAGCTCGAATTGTCGGGCGCCCCGCTCGACAATCTCCACCAGACCTGCGCCGAAGCGGATCGTCACCTCAAGCAGGTGAAGGCGGTGGGCGACAGGCTCGGGCTCGGCTTCCTCGGCCTCGGCATGTGGCCGGACAAGGCGCGCGCCGACCTGCCGGTGATGCCCAAGGGCCGCTACGCCATCATGCTGCGCCACATGCCGCGGGTCGGCAGCCTGGGGCTCGACATGATGCTCAGGACCTGCACCATCCAGGTCAATCTCGATTATTCCAGCGAAGCCGACATGGTGAAGAAATTCCGCGTCGGCCTCGCGCTCCAGCCGCTGGCAACCGCGCTGTTCGCCAATTCGCCCTTCACCGAGAAGAAGCCCAACGGCTATCTCTCCTACCGCAGCCACATCTGGTCGGACACCGATCCGGCGCGGACCGGCATGCTGCCGTTCGTGTTCGAGGATGGCTTCGGCTACGAACGCTATGCCGATTACGCGCTCGATGTGCCGATGTACTTCGTCTATCGCGACGGCCGCTACATCGACGCAGCGGGACTGTCGTTCCGCGATTTCCTGGACGGCAAGCTCTCGGTGCTGCCCGGCGAGCTGCCGACGATGGACGATTGGAACGACCATCTCTCCACCGCCTTCCCCGAGGTGCGGCTGAAGACCTTCCTGGAGATGCGCGGCGCCGATGGCGGCCCGTGGAACCGCATCTGCGCGCTGCCGGCGCTATGGGTCGGGCTGCTCTATGACCAGGGCGCGCTCGGCGCGGCGTGGGACCTGGTCAAGGACTGGTCGATGGCCGACCGTGAGGCACTGCGCAACGCGGTGCCCAAGCTGGCGCTCGACGCACCGATCCCGGGTGGCGGGCGCCTGAAGGATATTGCCGGCGAGGTGCTCGACATCGCCGCCGCGGGCCTCACGGCGCGGGCACGCCTCAATTCCTCCGGCGACAATGAAGGCGGGTTCCTGGAGCCGCTGCGCGAGATCGTGCGCACCGGCAAGGTGCCGGCTCAGGCGCTGCTCGATCACTACGAAGGTCCGTGGCAGGGCAATGTCTGCCGCATCTACGAAGAGACGCGGTTCTAGGCCGCTTCCGCGATCACCGGTTCGGGCACGTCCACGGTACCGGCCGGTGCCGGCCTGCCGAATATCCAGCGGAAG
>JBQCHA010000258.1:0-2677 GCA_051955175.1 Sphingomonas sp. | reverse complement strand
CTTTCGGATAGGTTTATAACCTGTCTGAAAGCTTTTGCAAGAGCTTTCAGACAGGTTCCTCGGTTGGCGACAGCGGCGCGCGCCGCATGGCAAGCAGCAAGGCGAGGAAAGAAAGCGCGCTGACGGTTACGCCGACGATGGTCAGCGCCATGGCGAGATACCGCTCGCCGCCGAGCAGCCCGCTGACGACGGTGACCAGCCAGGGCGCGAGCCCGAAGCCGATCAATCCGGCGAGCGCGATGAAGGCGCCGATGCACAGCCCGCGCACCTCGTTGGGAATGAACACGGTGAGCGCGACCGAGACGACGATGCCGGTGACCGACCCGCACAGGATCAGCACGAACAGCGCGCAGCCGAACGACAGGACGCCCGGCATGATCGGAAACAACGCGGCGGGAACGCCCAGAGCGGCGGCGACCATCGCGCCGATCAGCAGGCCGCCGCGAATCCGGCTCTTCTGCCCGATGTCGGCCGATGCGCCGCCGACGATCGCGCCGGCGATCCCGGCCAGAAACACGACGGCTCCGACCCAGCCGCCGAATTGATCGGGCCGAAGCCCGTAATTGCGCGAGAGGATCGGCGATACCCAGACGCCCGCCGCCACGTCGGCCATCACGACGGCGACCTGTCCGGCGAACAGCGGGCCGAGAAATGCACGGCGCGACCAGAGTTCATGGACGATCACGCGGAACGGCGCGTCGGGCCGCGATTCGACTTCGTGCCGCTCTGGCTCGCGCATTGCCAGCAGGGGAAGCAGCAGCAGCGCGCTCAGGACCGCGAGCGCGACATGCGTGCTGCGCCACGGCGAGGTGGTGCCGAGCCATGGCGGTGCGGCGTGCCGGACGAACAGGCCGAACAGCCAGCCCGACAGCGCGAACGCCGCCGCCTGGCCCAGCGCCTTGCCGAGATTTACGATCAGCAGCGCCCGCCCGCGCTGTTCGGGCACGCAGAGATCGGCGCAGAGCGACAGGGCGCAGGTCAAGGCGCCGGTCGATCCGATCCCGGCGAGCATCCGGGCGATGACGAGCACCGGCACGTTATGTGCGAAGGCGGTGAGCAGCGTGCCGAGCGTCCAGACGATTCCCAGCACGACCGTCAGCCGCACGCGGTTGTAGCGATCGACCAGAATGCCGATCGGGATCGAGAAGAGGACCATCGGCACCGCGGCGCCGAGCCCCTGGATCATGCCGAGCGTGCCGTCGCTCAGGCCGAGTTCGGCCTTGGCTCCTTCCTGCACCACGCCGAACGAGCCCAGCACGGTGAAGCCGACCGCACAGACGAGCGCCAGCAGCAGCAACGGCGCGAGCGCGCGGGCGAAGGACGGCGGCGTGGCCGTGGCATGCGGGGCGAGCGATGCCATCAGGCGAGCGCTCGCTCGAGCGCCGCCATTCGCGCCGCCTGGGCGGCGGCGGCGATTTCGGCCGCCGGGAAGATGTCGAAGCCGTGAAAGCCGCCGGGATACACGTGCAACTCCGTCGGCACCCCGGCGCGAAGCAGCCGGCGGGCGTACTCGATGTCCTCCTCGAGGAAGAGGTCGAGCGAGCCGGTCATGATGTAGGTGGGCGGCAAGCGGGAGAGGTCGGTCGCGCGCGACGCCGCGGCATAAGGCGAGACGTCGGCGCCGCCGGGCTCCGCGCCGAGCAGGGCCGCCCAGCCGAACCGGTTGTTATGGGGCGTCCAGATGAACTCGCCGGTATGCGGGTGGGGATCGGTCGCGACGACGGTGCGATCGTCGATCATCGGATAGGTCAGGTGCTGGAAAGCGATGCTATAGTCGCCGCGGTCGCGCACCAGCAACGCCAGCGCCGCGGCGAGCCCGCCGCCCGCGCTTTCGCCCATCACGCCGATCCGCGCGGTGTCGATGCCCAGCGCCGCGGCATTGGCGATCGTCCAGCGCAATCCGGCATAGCAATCCTCGATCGCCGCCGGATAAGGATGTTCGGGCGCCAGTCGATAGTCGACCGAGACGATCACGCAGCCCAGCGTCCTGGCCATCGGCCGGTGCGCGAATTCGAGCGTCTTGGCGGCGCCCATCACATAGCCGCCGCCATGGATATGATAGATGGCGGGGAGGGGCCCTTCCGTGCCTTCCGGCCGGTAGATGTGCAATTGGATGTCGGGTGCGCCGGTCGGGCCCGGAACCATGCGGACGTCGAGCGTGGTGCCTTCGCGGTCGATCTCGAACGGCAGCAACACGTCGCGATTGCGCAACTGGACCAAGACTTCGGCGTCGAGCGTCGCGGTCGGCCACATGTCGAGCATCGGGCGGAGCGCAGGATCGACCAGGTGCATCGTGTCAGACATCGTCATTCTCCGAACCGCCGGAATGGCGCCTGGTCACAATGCGAAAATCTTGCCGGGGTTGAACAGGTCCTGCGGGTCGAGCGCGCGCTTGACCATCCGCATGACCTCGATCGTGTCCTGACCCAATTCCTCGACCAGCCATTGCTGCTTGCCGATGCCGATGCCGTGTTCGCCGGTGCAGGTCCCGTCCATCGCCTGCGCGCGCTGGACCAGGCGATGCATGAACTCCTCGCCGCGCGCCATCTCGGCGGCATCATTGGTGTCGCACACCAGCGAGCAATGGAAATTGCCGTCGCCGACATGGCCGACAATCGGCGACAGCAAATCGAGGCGCTTGAGATCTTCCTCGGTTTCGCTGACGCAATCGGCAAGG
>JBQCHA010000257.1:0-9187 GCA_051955175.1 Sphingomonas sp. | reverse complement strand
GGCGTCATCTGCGCGAGTTCGCGCTTGCCGAGCAGGCGCAGCAGCGCGAAGACGACAAAGAACATGGCGGTGCCGCGTAGAACGATATCCATCAGGGCCAGACCTTGATCGTCAGCGGCATTACGCCCAGTTCGCGATCGCCATCGAACAGCGCGACGCTGCCGCTGGTGCCGCCGAACAGCGCCGGGTTCACCTGGCCGTCGACCTTCATCGCCAGCGTCTCGCCGGGCGCGAGCTTGCCGTAGTGAAAGCGGAAGCTGCCGGCCTTGAACGCTTCCTGGCTCGCCTGCGGGATCATCGAGTTGATCGTCAGGCTGTGCCACAGCGACGGCGTGATCGCGAGCGTGGCGTCGGTGAGCGGCGCCTTGGCCGCGATCCCGATCCGCGTTTCGAAGAATATGCCGTTGCGCATGACGCGTGGCGTGGTCACCGTCAGCCGCGCGGCGGGCGTGTCGAGCGTCTTGGGGTCGGACGGCGTGCCGCCGAACAGGCCGGCGAGCGCGGCGCCGACGATCAGGACCAGGATCAGCGCGGCCAACGGATTTGCGCGTCGAAAGCCGTGGCGCCAACGCGTGTGTTCCTGTCCGATGCCGTCGGGGAAGGGTAGCGAGCTGTCGGTCAAGCGATCCTCCATGGTTGGGGAAACGAAACGACCGCGTGGGGGTTTCATCGAAACGGTGCCGCGCCGTTCCAGGATCGCGCGCCGCTAACCTGTTTTATCGCGGCTCGCGCGTTGGCGCCTATGTCGGGCTGCCGGAATGGAAGGACGCGACATGGCGGCGAAAGCCGGCGACGCCGCACGCGGCATCGGTCGATCTTGGGGCGAGCCCTGCCGCATGCTGCGGCAGCCGGCGCCGACGCGCGCGCGATGAGGCTCGACCGATACGGATGGGGGCGGGGGCTGTATTCGCTGAAATGCTTCATCGGCGCCATGCTGGCCCTGTACGTCGCGCTCAGCATCGGCCTGCCCCGCCCCTATTGGGCGATGATCACCGCCTATATCGTCAGCCAGCCGCAGGCCGGCGCCGTGCGGTCGAAGGCGCTTTATCGCGTGATCGGCACCACGGTCGGCGGCGCGGTGACCGTCGCGATGGTGCCGGCACTGGTCGATGCGCCGGAGCTGCTGTCGCTGGCGCTCGCCTTGTGGGTGGGCTCATGCCTCTATTTCTCGCTGCTCGATCGCACGCCGCGCGCCTACGCCATGCTGCTCGCCGGCTATACCGCGGCGATCATCGGCTTCCCCAGCGTCGGCGCGCCCGGCGCGATCTTCGACACTGCGTCGCTGCGCGTGCAGGAGATCACGATCGGCATCCTGAGCGGCACATTGGTCCATGGCCTCATCCTGCCGCAATCGGTGACCGGGGCGCTGCTGGCGCGGGTCGATCGCTTCCTGCTTGACGCCGAGCGCTGGTCGGCCGATGCGCTCACCTCGACCCGCAGCGAGACGCTGGACCGCGAGCGGCGGCGCATCGCCAGCGACATCACCGAACTGCACATCATGTCCACCCATCTGCCCTTCGACACCGCGCGCCTGCTGCCGCGCACCCAGGCGGTGCGGGCGCTGCAGGAGCGGCTGTCGATACTGCTGCCGGTTGTCAGCGCGGTCGACGACCGGCTGACGCTGGTTGCCGAGCTCGGCCTGTCGCCGGAGGAACAGGCGCTGCTCGCCGACACCGAAGCATGGCTGCGCGGCGGCGCCGATCCCGAAGCGGGCCCCCTGCTGGAGGCGCGGTCCGCCGCGCTGGAGCCCGTGCCGGCGCCCGACTGGCCGACCATCGTGCGTTTGAGCCTGATCGCCCGGCTGGGCGAGCTCATCCGGGTCCACCGCCAGCTGCGGCTGTTGCGCGAGGAGTTGCAGGCACCCGATCTCCGCTTGACCGATCCGGAGGTTGCCGCGCTGCTGGAGGGTGCTTCGGCGCGCGTGCTGCACCGGGATCGCGGCTTCGCGCTGCGCTCGGCGATTGCGGCGGTGATCGGCATCCTGATGTGCTGCGCCGTGTGGATCGGCACCGCTTGGCCGGAAGGCGGCGTGGCGGCAATGATGACCGCGGTGTTCTGCAGCCTGTTCGCCGCGCTCGACGATCCCGTGCCGGCGATCCGCGGCTTCTTCGTCTATACCTTGCTGTCGATGCCGCTGTCGGCGCTGTACCTGTTCCTGGTCCTGCCGCAGGTCGACGGCTATCCGATGCTGGTCGCGGTGATGGCGCCGGTGTTGCTGGTGCTGGGGGCATTGCTGGCCAACCCGGCCACGTCGCTCGCCGGCCTGGCGACGGTGCTCGGGCTGTTCGGCTCGATCGGCTTCGGCGAGCGATTCAGCGCGAGCTTTCCCAGCTTCGTCAACGGCACGCTGGCGCAGCTCGGTGGCACGGCGATCGCCTTCCTGAACACGCGGCTGTTCGGGTCATTGGGCGCCGAATGGCACGCGCGGCGGCTGATCCGGCTGGGCTGGCGCGACGTGGCGGCGCTCGCCGCCGGCGTGCCGCGCGATATCGGCGTCTGGACCGGGCGGATGCTTGACCGCGTGGGGCTGCTGACCCCGCGGCTCGGCGCGCTGCAGAACCTGCAGCGGCACGACATGGTCGACATGCTCGCCGATGTTCGCGTGGGTCTCTCGACCGCGGCGCTGGCCGAGGTGGCGCGCAACGCCGACACCGGCGCGCGCGAGCGGCTGCAGCGCGTGGTGGACGGCGTCCGCGCCCATTATGCCGCACTGGTCGCCGAGGAACGCGGCGACGACGGCAGCCTGCTCGCCGACATCGACGCGTCGCTGACCAATTGTGGCGCGGTGCGCTCGATCGACGCGCGGGCCAGCACCCTCGCCCTGCTCGGCATCCGACGCAACCTGTTCCCCGCGGAGCTGCCGCCGCTGGTGCGCGAGCAGGCGGCATGAGGGGGGAGATCGCCATCGCCGGGGTCTTCATCCCCTCGCTCCTGCTGCTCGGCATCGCGGCGTTCGTGCTGCTGCTGCCGATCCGTTTCCTGCTCGACCGCATCGGTTTCTATCGCGTGATCGGCTCGCGACCGATCGCCGATCTCGCACTGCTGGTGCTGGTGCTCGGGCTGCTCGTCTTCTTCACCCATGATCGCGGATCGTTCGCGTTGGGAGCCCCGCTATGAACCGCCTGCCGCTCACGCTCACCCGCTGGCTGGTCACGCTGCTGCTGGTCGCGGCGGCGGTGGTCGTCGCCATCTGGATGTGGAACCATTACCAGCGCGAGCCGTGGACGCGTGACGGCCACGTCCGCGCCGACGTGGTGCGCGTCAGCCCCGATGTCGGTGGCCTGGTGACCTCGGTCGCGGTACGCGACAACCAGACGGTGGCGCCGGGCGACCTGTTGTTCGTCGTCGACCGGCCGCGCTACCAGCTTGCGCTCACCCAGTCGGAGGCGGCGATCACCAGCGCCCGGACGCGGCTGGCGCAGGCGCGGCGCGTGGCGGCGCGCGACGTGGCGCTGGGCGACCTCGTCGCCACCGAAACGCATGAGGAGAATGTCGCCGCGGTAGCCACCGCGCAGGCGGCGCTCGACCAGGCAGTCGCACAGCGTGCCGCCGCCGCGCTCAACCTGCAGCGTACCGAGGTGCACGCGCCGGTCGCGGGGACGGTGACCAATGTCAACCTTCACCCCGGCGACTATGTCGCCGCGGGGCAGCAGGCGCTGGCGTTGGTCGATCGCGCGTCGCTGCGCGTCGAAGGCTATTTCGAGGAGACCAAGCTGCCGCGCATCCACATCGGCGATCCCGCGCGGGTGCAGCTGATGGGCGAGGACCAGCCGATCTACGGCCGTGTCGAGAGCATCGCGGCGGGCATTTCCGATACCGAGAGCTCGACCGGACAGAGCAACCTGCAGGCGGTCAACCCGACCTTCAGCTGGGTGCGGCTGGCGCAGCGCATCCCGGTGCGCATCCGCCTGACGCAGGTGCCTGCCGGCGTTCGCCTGATTTCCGGGCGGACGGCGACGGTCACCATCCTGCCGCGCCCCGGCGAGCCGCGGACATGAGGAAGGGGCTGGCTTTTGGCGCGGCGGCGCTGCTCGCCGGATGCACGGTGGCGGGGCCGAACTATCGCCTGCCGCCGGGCGCCGCGGTGCGCGATCGTGACGCGCAGGGCAATTTCGTTTCGGGCAACGACACCGCCTTCGCGCTGGCGCCGGTGCCGGCGCATTGGTGGCGGCTGTACGACGATCCGCGGCTCAACGCGCTGGTCGGCGAGGCGCTGGCCAACAATGCCGACCTGCGCGTGGCCGAGGCGAACCTGGCGCAGGCGGGCGCGCTGGTCCGCGAGGCGCAGGCGGGGCGCAGCGTCTCGACCGCCGTCGGTGGCGGCGCGACCCTGGCCCGGCCGCAGGGTACCGGCCAGTCGCTGCCCGGCACGATCGGCTATGACATCGGGATCAGCGCCGCCTATCCGCTCGACCTGTCGGGCAAGTTGAGGCGCGGGATCGAGGCGGCGCGCGCCAATGCGGAATCGGTGGCGGCGGCGCGCGATTACGCCCGCGTCGCCGTCGCGGCGACGACGACGCGCGCGTACCTTTCGGCGTGCAGCGCCAACGTGCGGCTGGCGGCGATCGACCGCGTGCTGCGCCTGCAGCGCCAGACGCTGGATGTGACGCAGCGGCTGCAGCGCGGCGGGCGCGAGAATGCCTTCGACGTGACGCGGGCGCGCCAGGCAGTCGAGGCAAGCCTGGCGCAGCGGCCGCCGCTGGTCGCCGATCGCCAGGCGGCGCTGTTCGCGCTGGCCGCGGTGCTGGGGCGGCCGGCGGCCGATTATCCGCAGGACGTCGCGACCTGTTCGGTGTTGCCGCGTCTGGGCCAGCCGCTGCCGATCGGCGATGGCGCCGCCTTGCTCCGCCGCCGCCCGGACGTGCGCGAGGCGGAGCGGCAGCTTGCCGCCGCCACCGCGGACATCGGGGTCGCCACTGCCGATCTCTATCCCCAGGTCAGCCTTGGCGGGTCGGCGGGCTTCAGCGGACCGCTCAGCCAATTGGGGCAGGGGTCCGGCTTCCGATTGAGCCTGGGGCCGCTGATCAGCTGGAATTTCCCCAACCGCGCCGTCACCCGTGCGCGGATCGCCGGCGCGCGCGCGGGGGCCGATGCCGCGCTTGCCGCGTTCGATTCGACCGTGCTCATCGCGTTGCGCGACACCGAAACCAACCTGTCGGCCTATGCCCGGCAGCGCGAGCAGACGCGCGACCTGATGCGCGCCCGCGACACCGCGGCCACGGCGGCGGCGCAGGCGGGCAAGCTCTATCACTATGGTCGCGCCGATTTCCTGCAGCTGCTCGATGCGCAGCGCAGCCTGGCCGATGCCGAGGTGGCGCTGGCGGCGGCGCAGGCGGCCACCGTCGACCGTCAGGTCGATGTGTTCCTGTCGCTGGGCGGCGGCTGGCAGCCGTGAGGTGAGCCGGCGCGGCGCCACAGCGGTGGCGTCGCGCCGGAACGGGCGCGGCCTCTGCGACCGCGCTCGCTGCCGTCAGTGGCTGGCGGTTTCGCCGGCGGCGCGACGTTCGAGATACTGGCGCGTGAGTTCGGCCTGATGCTCTTCGATCCAAGAGGCCATCCGCCGCTCCTCGCCCAGCGTCTGCTCCAGCAGCGGGCGTGCATTGCTGAAATTGCCGATCTCGGCGACGGTGATCAGCGACGTGTAGCTCGCTGCCTCGAAATTCTCGAAAGCGAAGTTGGCGAAGCTGTTCTTCAGAATTTCGTCGGGCGCGAAGGCGTGGGCCAGCGCAGCCAGGTTGCCGCCCAGCGTCAGGGCAGCGTCCTTCAGCACCGAACGACTGACGTCGAAGCTGTCGAGGATCTCCTCGAGCCGCTGGATCTGCCCCTCGGTCTCACGCCGATGCTCGTGCAGCCGATCGGAAACCTGCGGATAGTTGGCGAGATGGTTGAGCTGGCGGTCCATCAACGCCAACGCCTCGTGTTCGAGCGCGTGGGCGTCGCGCAGGCCGGTGATGAAGAAGGATCGAAGCTGGTCGGCACTGTAGGTCGGCATGACTTTCTCCTTGGGAATGACAGCGGATCAACGCGGGCGCCCCCTGCCGCGTTCAACGCAAACGGCATGAACTGCAGCAATAACGTCGATCAAGCAGTCACAGGACTTTGAAATTCAGCGTCGCGTTCAGCAGGAAGACGAGCGTTCCCGCGCACAGCGACGTGATCACCCGCGCAATCAGGTAATAGACGCCCAGCTTGTCGGTCAGCACCCAGAACAGGCCCATGATGACCAGCCAGCCGACCGCGGCATTGGCCACGAAGTACAGATAGCCGACGACGACGCCTCGGTGAGTCTCATTGAACACCCACAACCGTGCGACGACGTAGTGGAATGCGTTGGCGATCAGGAAGGCGACGCCGACCGCCAGCATCTTCGCGACATGCAGGCTGCTGACGGCGAGCCACAACAGCAACCGGTCCAACCCGAACGCGATAGTGGAGACCAGCGCATTCTTCAGGAACAGGGCGGTGCCGTGGCGGCTGAAGATATCGCGATGCCGGAGAAGCCACCTGGGCCAGCGGACCGCGACGCGGCGACTTCTGGGAGCGCGTGCGGAGATCGTACCCGTCATGCGCGCTCAACGGCTCGAACCGGGCCGGGGTTGCTCGCTTCGTCCCGGCAATGTCGCGCTGCGGCGAGGCTGAGGCGCTGTTCGCGCCGTGGGCCGCGCCTATCGCGGCGTTGTCGCAGCGGGCAACGGCAGGAAATGGTCGAGCAACGGATGCCGCGCCTCGGCGTCGATGCCGCGTTCGCTGCACCAGCGATCGTCGAAGCAGGTCGAATGGTAGCGGTCGCCGGAATCGCACAGCAGCGTCACGATCGAGCCGCTGCGCCCGGCCGCCACCATCTCGGCGATGAGGTCGAGGCAGGCGTGCAGGTTAACGCCGGTAGACGGGCCGCAGCGCCGCCCCAAGGCACGGCTCAGGTGGCGGGCGGCCGTGATGCCGGCAGCGTCGGCGACCGGGATCATGCGGTCGATGACATCGGGCAGGAACGACGGCTCGACGCGCGGCCGGCCGATCCCCTCGATCGCCGACAGCGGGCCGCTAACGGCGGCGACGCTGCGATCGGCGAAGTGGCGGTGGAACACCGATGCCTCGGGATCGGCGACGCACAGCCGGGTGTCGCGGCCGGCATAGCGGATGAAGCGCCCGATCGTCGCCGAGGTGCCGCCGGTGCCCGCGCCGCAGACGATCCAAGACGGGACGGGCGCCGGCTCGTCGCGCATCTGGTCGAAGATCGATTGCGCGATATTGTTGTTGCCGCGCCAGTCGGTGGCGCGCTCGGCATGGGTGAACTGGTCGAGATAGTGGCCGCCGGTTTCCTCGGCGATGCCCATCGCGACGGTATAGACGGTGCGCGGGTCGGCGACCTTGTGGCAGCGCCCGCCCTGCGCCTCGATCAGCGTGATCTTCTCGGGCGCGGTACAGGCGGGGAGCACGGCGACGAACGTCAGCCCCAGCAGCCGCGCGAAATACGCCTCCGACACGGCGGTCGATCCCGACGAGGCCTCGACCACGGTCGTATCCGGGCCGATCCAGCCGTTGCACAGGGCGTAAATGAACAGCGAGCGCGCCAGCCGGTGCTTCAAGCTGCCGGTGGGATGGCTCGATTCATCCTTGAGATAGAGCTGGATGCCCGGCGCGTTGGCGAGCGGCACGGCGACGAGGTGCGTATCGGCCGATCGCGTCTGCTCTGCTTTCAGCGTGCGTAGCGCGGCGGCGCGCCAGGTGCGCAAGCGAGGGTCATCCTGGTCGCTGGTGGTCGTCGGCAATTGGCCCGGGTGCTGCATCATGTCCTCCTCCGCAGGGGCATCATAATGCAAGGGGAGGGCCGTGTGGGTGCGAGCTTGACCGTCAGCAAAGAAGGTGGCGCATCTGCTGTGCGCAAACGTATCGAAATGCGCTGCGATCGTGCGCGCGATAGGTTAAGGGAGCAGATCACGATCCGGAGGAGCCGATGCTCGACGCGCGCGACCTGACCATTCTCGACATGCTGCAGCACGATGCCGACACGCCGGTCTATCGCATCGCCGAGCAGGTCCATCTCTCGCCCTCGGCCTGTTCGCGGCGGATCAGCCAGTTGCGTGAGGAAGGCTATCTGCGTCGCACCGTCGCCTTGCTCGATCGCGTCAAGCTCAACCTGCCGACCACCGTGTTCGTCATCATTCGCGCGCAGCATAGCGACGATTGGCTGCAACGCTTTCGCGAGGCGCTGGGCAGCATCCCGGAAGTGCTCGAATGCCATCGGCTGGCCGGCAATTTCGATTACCTGCTGAAGATCGTGGTCGCCGACGTGCAGGACTATGACCGCGTCTACAAGAGGCTGATCAGCGCGATCGAGGTTACCGACGTGTCGGCCTATATCTCGATGGAGACCATCAAGGACGAGCTGGCGCTGCCGCTGGGGCGCGCCGAGCGCGGGTAATCGGCGAGCGTGTCAGCGCCGCAGCGTCGCCGTGCGGGCGAGCTTGCGCGCCGGCTCCTCGGGCGCGCTTTTGGCTCGTCCCCACCAGCGTGCGCCGATCTCCTCGATATCCGCGGCGGTGAGCTTGCCCAGCGCACTGCGGATCCAATAGCGCTTGCGCTCCTCCGGCGCGACCGCGAGAACGCTGCTGACCGCGAACATCAGCGGCGCGCTGGCGACGAATTCGTCGATGCAATGGCGGCCGTCGGCGCTTTCGATCCGTCTGAACAGGATGGCCGGCGCCTGGAGTTGCGGCAACGGCAGCAGGGTTGGACTATCGACCTCGTCCTGCGCGTCTCCGCCCATCGTCCGCGGCCCGTCAATGCAGGGCGGCGCCGTCGCCGCTCGTCGCGGCGGCGAGTGCCTGGCGCCATGCGGCGAAGTCGGCGTAGCTCAGCGGCTGGCGCAGGGTAAGACCGGCATGCGCGTCACGGCACCAGCGCACGATGACGCCGCGGCGGCCGAGCGAGGGGACGGTCAGCGCGCATTGCCGTCCAACGCCGATCACCTGATCGAGCGCGACGCGCATGCCGGCCTGAGAGACGTCGCGGATGCGGATCGCGTGCGATTGGTCGTCGATGTGCAGCGATGCGGCGATGTCGACGGCGAGGCGCGGCTGGCGAATGCGGTGGCCGAGTTCATCGAGCGTATGGTGAGCGAGGATCGACATGACCGAGATCGGCCGGTCGAACACTAGGCCGATCGCATCAGGCTCCGCCCAGGCGA
>JBQCHA010000256.1:0-4815 GCA_051955175.1 Sphingomonas sp. | reverse complement strand
CGTCGGATTGCGCTTGTCCCAGCCGAAACGCTTGGCGCCGGTGCGCAGGCATTCGACGAGATGGCGCTCGGAAAACGGCCGATCGGGCTTTTCGGGATCGACCTGCGTGTCGTTGATGATGCGGAACTCGATCGGATCGATGCCCAGCTTTTCCGCCATCTCGTCCATCGCGATTTCGAGCACCATCAGCCCCGGCGCCTCGCCCGGCGCACGCATCGCATTGCCTTCCGGCAGATCGAGCACAGCCAGCTTCATGAATGTTTCGCGATTGGGCGCGGCGTATAGCAATTTGGTTTGCGATACGGCGGTTTCCGGCCCGCCGCCCGGCAGATCGCCGCTGGTGCTGGAATGCGCGATCGCGGTGAGCGTGCCTTGCTTCGTTGCGCCCAGGCGAACGTGCTGGATCGTCGCGGGGCGATGCGTGGTGTTGTTGAACATCATCGGCCGGGTCAGCGCCACCTTGACCGGCCGTTTCGCCGCCCTGGCGCCCAGCGCGGCCAGCACGGCATCGGCGCGAACGAACAGCTTGCCGCCGAATCCGCCGCCGATGAACGGCGAATCGATCCGCACATTCTCCACCGGGATCATCAGCGTCTTGGCGAGATCCTTCTTGCTCCAGTTAATCATCTGGTTCGATGTCCAGACGGTCAGCTTGTCACCGTCCCACGCCGCGATCGACGCGTGCGGCTCCATCATCGCATGGCTTTCGTCGGGCGTGGTGTAGGTCTGGTCGAGCGTCACCGGCGCGGCGGCGAAGGCACCGTCGAAATCGCCGACGCGGTCGACCGGGTCGCCCTTGTCCTCGCCATGCAGCGGCGCGCTCTTCGCCTGGGCAGCGAGATCATATCGGCCGGGCGTGCGCTGATAGCTCACCTGCAGCAGATGCGCGGCGGCCCGCGCCGCCTCGAACGTCTCGGCGACCACGACGGCGATGGCCTGCTGGTAATGTTCGATCTCCGTCCCGCCGAACAGCCGTGCGGTGTTGTTCTGGCCGAGCGGCAGCGCCGGCATGTCGAGTGTGGTGACCACCGCCAGCACGCCCGGCGCCGCCTTGGCGGCGCGGGTGTCGATCGCGGTGACGCGGCCCTTGGCGACGCCGGCGGGCAGGATATAGCCATAGGCCGCATTCGCCACCACGTCGTGGCGTTCATAGGCATAAGGCGCGGTGCCGGTGGTCTTGTACTTGCCGTCGATGCGGTTGGTCGGCTGACCAACATGCTGCTGGCGGTCGATCGGATTGCGGCCGGCGGGCGTGTCGAACTTCATGCCACCCTCGCTTCGTTGATCACCCCGGCCAGCGTTCGCTCGACCAGCGGCACCTTGAAGGCATTGTCGTGCGTCGGGCGCGCCTCGGCGAGCAATGTCGCCGCCACCGCCTTGGCCCCGCGCGGCATCGCCGCCTCCGCCGCTTCGACGCGCCACGGCTTGGGCGCGATGCCGCCGACCGCGACGCGGCCGCTGCCATCGGGCCGGATCACCGCGGCGATCGAAACGAGCGCGAAGGCATAGGACGCGCGATCGCGCACCTTGTGATAGAAATGCTTGCCGCCGAGCGGTCTGGGCAACTTGACGGCGGTCACCAGCTCATCCCGCTTCAGCGCGGTTTCGACATTGGGCGTGTCGCCGGGCAGGCGATGGAAGTCGGCGATCGGGATCGCCCGCGTCGTTCCGGCGGAATCGACGGTCTCCACCGTCGCATCGAGCAGGCGCATGGCGACCGCCATGTCGCTGGGGTGGGTGGCGATGCACGCATCGCTGGTGCCGATGATGCCGAGCTGCCGGCTGACCCCGCCGATCGCCGCGCAGCCGGAGCCGGGCTTGCGCTTGTTGCACGGCTGGTTGGTGTCGTAGAAATACTGGCAGCGCGTACGCTGCAGCAGGTTGCCGCCGGTCGTCGCCTTGTTGCGCAGCTGGCCCGAAGCGCCGGCGAGCAGCGCACGGCTCAATACGCCATAGTCCCGCCGCACGCGCGGATCGGCGGCGAGATCGGTGTTGCTGACCAGCGCGCCGATGCGCAGGCCGCCGTCGTCCGTGGGTGCGATGCGGTCGAGCTTGAGTGGCCCCACGTCGACCAGATGCGCCGGCGTCTCGATCTGCAGCTTCATCAGGTCGAGCAGGTTGGTGCCGCCGGCGATGAACTTGGCCTGCGGGTGCCGCGCGACGGCCGCGGCTGCCGCTGCCGGGGTGGTTGCGCGTTCGTAGCTGAACGGCTTCATGCGTTGCTCCCCGCGACCTCGGCCATCGCCTCGGCAATGTTGGAATAGGCGCCGCAGCGGCAGATGTTGCCGCTCATCCGCTCGCGCATCTCGAGATTGGTGGCGCGCGGTGCGGCGGTGATGTCGTCGGCAACGTAGCTCGGGATGCCCTGCCGGATTTCGTCCAGCACCGACACCGCCGAGCAGATCTGGCCCGGCGTGCAATAGCCGCACTGATAGCCGTCATGCTTGACGAACGCCGCCTGCATCGGGTGCAGCGCGTCGGGCGTGCCCAGCCCCTCGACGGTGGTCACCGTGCCGCCCTCGTGCATCACCGCCAGGCTGAGGCAGGAATTGATCCGCCGCCCATCGACGATCACCGTGCAGGCGCCGCACTGGCCATGGTCGCAGCCCTTCTTGGTGCCGGACAGGTGCAGGTGCTCGCGCAATGCATCGAGCAACGTCGTGCGCGTGTCGAGCGTCAGCGCCTGCGGTTTGCCGTTGACGGTGAGATTGACCGTCATTTTCGTAGGCGGCGTTTCGGCGGCGGGTTCTGCCGCGCCCGCCGGCACCGTCGCCAAGGCCGCGGTCGCCGCACCGCCGGCCAGCACGCCGCGACGCGAAACTGCCAGATCGCCAGATGTGCTCACCACGCCCTCCCGTTCGATTGGCCGCTGCCAAAGCCGGAGATCGGCAATAGCGGCAGGGCCATAGCGCCTCGGCAGAATAGATGCCGGGCGGCTAGCTGGCTAGCGGGCCCGTGAACGAAAATCTTCGTCAATAATGGAGCGGGTGAAGGGAATCGAAGCCCAAGCGCAGCCCGGCAAGGCGAAGCGCCATCGAACAAACGAGGGCTCGCCACTTACTGCAGATATGGAGCGGGTGAAGGGAATCGAACCCTCGTCGTAAGCTTGGGAAGCTTCTGCTCTACCATTGAGCTACACCCGCGTGCCGGTGCCGGGGCACCGATCGTCGCCGGGACGGGGGGCGCCGTTCTCCGGCGCAACCTGTCCCTGCGACAGCGCTGCCCAGTGCCACGATTCTGGCGGGGACGTCAACGTACATCCCGCTGCGTGGCGTGACGCTCGAAGCCTTACGAAATCTACGGAGGGGACTGCGGCGGGGAGGCCGTCGCGACGTCTCGGCGGCATCATGAAGCTGTTGGCCAAGGCCTCGATGCTGATACCGGCGCTTGCCGGCGCGATGCTGTTCTTTCCGATCGGCGGAAAGGGGGCGGGGACGCCGTCGCCGGCCGCCAGCGCGATGATGCAGCCGGCGCCGTTCGATGGTTCGCTGTCGGTGCTGACCTACAATGTGCACGGCCTGCCGTGGCCGCTGGCGAGCGGGCGGCCCGCCGCGTTTGGCCGGATCGCAACCAGGCTCGCCGCATTGCGCGCGCAGGGCCGGGCGCCGCAGATCGTGGTGATGCAGGAGGCGTTCACCGATGCGGCCAAGCGGATCGGCGCCGCAGCGGGCTATCGCTACATCGTCCAGGGGCCGGACAGCGACGTGCGCGGGGTCGGTCACGATCGGGCATCGGCCGCCGCGTTCGCCGCCCAGGCGCGGTGGACGCGTGGCGAGACCGAGGGACCGCTGCTTGGCAGCGGGCTGATGATCTTGTCCGATTATCCGATCCTGGCGACCGACGCGGTGGTCTACCCGCGCGATGCCTGCGCCGGGTTCGACTGCCTGGCCAACAAAGGCGCGGTGCTGGCGCGCGTCGCCATTCCCGGGTTCGCCGCGCCGGTCGACATCGTCACCACGCATCTCAATTGCCGCGAGCGCTCGGGCACTGCCGTTGCCCGCGCCGACGAAGCATACCGGCGCCAGCTGGCGACACTCGCGGCGTTCGTCCGCCGCGCGCATGACCCGCGCCTGCCACTGATCCTGGCCGGCGACTTCAACGTCGGCCGGTCCGCAGGGCGAAATGCCATGGTGCATGGCCTGATCGCCGATCTGGGCGCACGGTCGGCCATGGCCTGGATGGTCGCGACGAACGCGCCGCTATCGTCCGACGCGCTTTATTCGTGGCACAAGAACAAGGATCTGCAGCTGACCGTCGCGTCACCGTCCGCCGGTCTGGCGGTCGAGGCAATCGGCACGCCGTTCGGCCATGAGCGCGACGGCGGCATGTTGTCGGATCATGTCGGCTATGTCGCGAGCTACCGCATCGGACCACTTGCCAACGAGCATCCTGTGCGGCGTACCTGAGCCGGGGAGGGCTCAGCTCCGCAGGTTGCACCGCAGCGTCAGCGATCCGTCGGGATTGAGCGTCTGCCGACAAGCCCAGCGCAGCGGATGGCGCACACCCTTCACCTCCAGTTCGGCGCTGAGCCGCAGGCCTGCCCAGTCGCGCTTGTCGGGCCACGCGAGCATCGCCTGGCGGATGCCGGTGGGGTGCGGATAGCCGGGATCGAGGCAGCCGCTGGCGACCGTGGCGCCGTGCTCGTCGCTCAGCGTCAGCCGCACCACGCCGGGCGCGCTCGCCACTCCATCGTTGGCGAGGCCGATCACCACGCCCGCGCCGCCGTCGCGCTCGAACGGCCAGACGAACGCGGGATAGAGGCGATAGCCGATACGGCGTGCGATATGATCGATCGGCTCGGGATATTTGTCGTAA
>JBQCHA010000255.1:0-29753 GCA_051955175.1 Sphingomonas sp. | reverse complement strand
AGGAAATCGAGCGTCTGCTGATAGGCGACCTCGAAACCCTTGATCTTGCCCGAGCCGTCGTAATTGGCCGGGCCACGCGTCTGCTGGTCGAACGTCACGCCGTTGTTGGTGATCGGCAACGAGACCACCGCCTGGTAGAAGAAGTTCTTGATGTCCTTGTAGAACAGGTCCGCGGTGAGCGAGCCGACCCGCGAGAAATACCATTCTGCCGTCAGGTCGAACTGCCACGCGGTCGCCGGCTTCAGGTACGGATTGCCGACGTTGGACACCAACGCCCCGTTGCCGTTGACGCTGAGGTCGAGGAAGTTGCGGACGTAGGACGAGTCGGGCCGCGTCAGCACCTTCGACGCCGCAAACCGCAGTTGCAGATTGTGGGTCAGCCCGAACTTGGTGTTCAGGCTCGGCAGCCAATAGGTGTAGCTGTTGTGCGCGATCCCGGGCACCAATGTCGAGTTGCTGCCGGCGAACTGCTGAAGCAGCGCGTAGCCATCCGGACCCAGGTTACAGACGCCGCCGGGCTGGCTCGGCTTCGTGCCGGGAGGTGCGCCGGCCGGCGGTTGCGAGATGGCGCAGCGCACGGCGTAAGGCGACGTAATACCCAGATCGGTCTGCGTTGGGATGCGGGTGGTGCCGAACGATGCCAGGTCGGTATGGACGAAGCGGACACCGACATTGCCGCTCAACCGGACGTTGCCGATGATCGGCGTCTCCGACGCGAAGGTCAGCATCGCGTAGGCATTGGTGTCCTGCTGCTTGACGCGCTGGATCTCGTTCGGACGGAACATGCTGCCCGGGATTGCGTCCTGGCGGTCGGCAAGCGGGCGCCAGTCGTTGGCTGAACCTGCGCCGTTGGCATTGTGCCACAGACCGTTGATCGCCTGCAGCTGGCCGGCAATCGCGTTATAATCCTGGAGCAGATTGCCCGCGTAATAATAGGCGCCGCTCGGCCCCGGCGTTTCGCCGCGGAAGAAATCCGGGAACGAATAGAAGTCTGCGCGGCCGGTGCCGGCCTGCGCCACCGAAACCGGCGCACCCGACCAGACCTCGCTCAGCACGCCCCAATTGTAGGTGGTGTAGCGTACCGTCTGATCGCGATCGGCGTAGCGCGCACCGAACTTCAGCTTGTTGAAGAACGCGCCATCGTCGCCGAGCTTGTAGCCGAAGTCAGCCTTGAAGGCATATTCGCGGCCGGTGCTGTGCTCGGCATGGTCCATCGCCGCGCGCCAGAACTGGACGTTCGGATCGGCGAAATACTGCGCGTCGCTATCCGCCACCAACTCCGGATTGGGCGTGGCCCAGCCGGCCGCCAGCGTCATCGGCTTATGCGGCGTCAGCACCGGCAGCTTGCCGGTCAGGTCGAGTTCCTGGTCGGCGAAGGTCGAACCCAGCACGCTGAAATCGAGATTGTTGTGCTCGGAGCGCGTATAATCGCCGTCGAGCTCGATTTCCCAGCGATCGGCCGGGGTGATCTTCAGGTTCATACCGAAGTCGTTGACGGTATTTTCTTCACGCACCTGGCGACGCGACAGCGACTGCTGGATGCCCCCCGTCGGCACAAAGCTGTCCGCCGAGCCGCTGCCGGCGGTGCGCCAGCCGGTGCCCGGCAGCGTGATGTAGCCCTTCTCGAACAGGCCGTTGTCGTCATATTGATAGTTGGAGAACTGGCCGACCGGGCATTCGGCACGGGTGGTGCCGTTGCCATTGTACAGCGGACCGTCACCATTCTGCACACAACCCGCGGGATAGGTGTCGTATTCCGACAGGTCGGGCGCGGTTTCGAACGTGTGCTCGCCCCAGGTATTGGTGGTGTGCGAGCGGATGAACTGCGCCGTCGCCAGCACCGAATGGTCGAGCGACTGCCACTGGCCGGTGACGGCGATACCGTCACGCTTGCGATCATAATCCTGGCTGCGGAACTGCCCGCCGATCGGTGCATAGGCGCTGGCGAGCGGATCGGCGAAGCCGTCGGCACCGGCGGCCTCCCCGGTGCCGCAAGGCGCATTGGCCGGCGGCAGCGTGGTCGAATCGCTGTTGCTCGGCAACGGATTGCGGCAGACCAGGACGCCATTGCCGTTCTGATACAGGACCTGCGTGTTGTCGCGGGTCTGGAAGTTGGTGACCTGGATGCCGTCCGACCGGCTGCGCAGCCGCGAATAGGAGACGTCGGCGAGCAGGCCGAACCGCCCCGCCCCGGTGTCCCAGGTGTCGCTGGCCAGAATCGAGCCCGTCGGCGCCCACTTCTTTTCGAAGTCGCCGTAGTTCGCCTCCATGTCCACGCCCATGTGGAGCCCGGGATTGTCGAACGGCTTGCGGGTGTTGAGGTTGACGGTACCGGCCAGGCCGCCTTCGATCATCGCGGCGGTGACGTTCTTGTACACCTCGACCGAGCCG
Source organism: Sphingomonas sp. (assembly GCA_051955175.1). Taxonomy (GTDB): domain Bacteria; phylum Pseudomonadota; class Alphaproteobacteria; order Sphingomonadales; family Sphingomonadaceae; genus Sphingomonas. The sequence goes on along the minus strand of JBQCHA010000255.1, from coordinate 27,362 downwards.
AGCAGCTCGGAGGGCACGTCGGCGAAATTCAGCGCCTGGCCCCCGACGCCGGCCGAGAAGGCGTCGCGACCGTTGAATTCGGACCGCACGAAGTTGAGGCCGCGGATCACCACGCCAGAGCCTTCGACCGAAAAATGGTCGGGGTCGTTGGAGCCGGCGAAGCGGCTGATCGACACGCCGGGCACGCGCTGCAGCGCCTCGGTCACCGACCGGTCGGGCAGTGCGCCGATGTCCTGCGCGGTGATCGCATCGACGACGGTGTCGGAATTGCGCTTGATCGCCTGCGCGCTGGCCAGCGAGGCGCGGATGCCGGTGACGACGATGTCCGAGCCCGACGGCGCAGCGCCATTGTCCTGCGCGGCGGCGGCACCGGGATCGCTCGCCTGGGTATCGGTGGTGGCTTGCGCCAGCGCCGGGTGCGCCAGCGTGGCGACGCACAGCGCGCCGACCGAGGCGCCAGCGCGCAGCAGCCGGGCAACGCCCAGCATGGAATTCACACGACGTGACGGAACGACCATCAGACTCCCCCCCTTGTGTCGGCGGGGTCGTTGCCCTCACCGTTTCTAATTTGTGACACTATGGTTGCGATAACATTTCGGCTTTGGCAAGCCTCTTTTCACAGGCTCAGCGCAGATCGCCTGCGGGCGTGACTACCGTGCACATGGCGTTATGATACCGCTTACGATGAACGCGCGGGGCAACCGTGCCGAGGGGAGAGGGTCGGGGTGCAGCGACAGGTCAACGGGCCGGAGACGGTGCGCATCGTCATCGTCGGCGGCGGGACCGCCGGCTGGATGACCGCCGCCGCGCTCACGGCGCTGCTGCCGCACCAGTGCAGCGTGCACCTGGTCGAATCCGAGGCGATCGGCATCATCGGCGTCGGCGAGGCGACGCTGCCGCACATGCGCGCCTTCAACCAGCGGCTGGGGATCAGCGAGGCCGAATTCGTCACCGCCACGCGCGCGACGTTCAAGCTCGGCATCGAATTCCGCGATTGGGGGCGGATCGGCGACAGCTACATCCATCCCTTCGGCACCTATGGCAGCGGCCAGGGCGCGGTCGATTTCCACCATTACTGGGCGCGGCTGGCGCTTGCCGGACACGCGGTCCCGCCGATCGAGGCGTTCTCGTTCGCCTGCGCCCTGGCGCGGCAGAACCGCTTCGCCCTGCCCAGCAGCGACCGCCAGGCGCTGTCGTCGACCTTCGACTATGCCTATCAGCTCGATGCGCAATCCTTCGCCCCGCTGTTGCGCCGCCGCGCCGAAGCCGCCGGCGCGCAACGCACCGAAGGCATGGTGTCGGCGGTCGAGCGCGACGGCGAGACGGGATGGATCACGCGGCTGAGGCTGAGCGACGGCCGCACCATCGAGGGCGATCTGTTCATCGATTGCTCCGGGTTCCGCGCGCTGCTGATCGGCGAGGCGCTGGAGGAGCCGTTCGAGGATTGGTCGCGCTGGCTGCCGTGCGACCGTGCCGTCGCACTGCCGTGCCGCACCGCCACGGCGGTGACGCCCTATACCAGCGCGATCGCCGAAGGGGCGGGCTGGCGCTGGCGCATCCCGCTGCAGCACCGCACCGGCAACGGCTATGTCTATTCGAGCGCGCATCTGTCGGACGATGCCGCCGCCGCGCGGCTGGGCGCTGCCGTCGAAGGCGAGCCGCTGGCCGAGCCGCGCGTCCTGCGCTTCCGCGCCGGGCGACGGCGGCGCAGCTGGGTCGGCAATTGTCTGGCGATGGGGCTCGCCAGCGGTTTCCTGGAGCCGCTCGAATCGACCAGCATCTACCTGGTCCAGGCAGCGATCACCGCACTGATCGAACTGTTCCCCGAACGGGACATCGCCGCCACCGACCGCGACGAATTCAACCGGCTGGTCGATCTCGAATACGATCGCGTGCGCGACTTCCTGATCCTTCACTACCACGCCACCACGCGCACCGATTCGACTTTCTGGCACGACGTGCGCAGCACGCCGGTGCCCGACAGCCTGGCCGAGAAGATCGAGCTGTTCCGCCGCCGTGGCCGCATCGTCCGCTACAGTGAGGGAATTTTCCGCGACGCGAGCTGGATCGCCGTGTTCACCGGCCAGGGCATCGTGCCGCAGGGTATCGATCGCCGTGCCGAGCGACCGGCGCTGGACGACGTCGCGCGCTCGATGGCCGACTTGCGCGACGCCATCGCCGATCAGGCGGCGCGCGCGCCCGGCCATGTCGCGTTCCTCGACCGGCAGCGCCTGGCGGTGGCGGCGTGACCGTGCCGGGGGAGCGCGCCATCGAGCACGTCGCCGTCGTCGGCGGCGGGCTGACCGGCTGGTCGGCCGCCGCCGCGCTGAAGCGCCGCCTGCCGGAACTGACTGTCACCTTGCTGGCGGAAGCGGCGACGGCGCCGGGACTGATCGACCATCTGCCCGGCGCGCTGCCGTCGATCCACGACTTCCATGCCGACCTGGGGCTGGGGGACGGCGACGCGGTGCATCGCACGGGCGCAGCCTATCGCCTGGGCACGCTCATGACCGGCTGGGCGACCGACCGCCCCGACTATGTCCATGGCTATGGCGCGCACGGTCCGGCACTGCCCGGCGGCTCCTTCCATCTCCATTGGGTGCGCGCGCAGTATGATGGCGCGGCACCGCCGTTCGACCAGCTGGCGGCCGGGGCAGCGCTGGCGCGCGCCGGACGGTTCGCCACGCCGGTTGCGTCGTCGCAGGATCCGTTCGGCCGCTATGGCTATGGCCTGACCATCGATCCGCCGGACTATCTGGCGATGCTGCGTGCCTTCGCCGAACATGTCGGCGTCAGCGTCGATCACCGCGGCGTGGCGGGCGTGGCGCCAACCGAACGCGGGTGGGTCGACCGCATCGTGCTCGACGACGGCGACACGGTGCGCGCCGATCTCTATCTCGATTGCACCGGGTCGGCGGCGCGACTGTGCGCTGCGCTGGACGATGAGTGGGAGGATTGGCGCCGGTGGCTGCCCTGCGACCGCATCATCGTCGCCAGCGTCCCCTTGCGCGATGCGCCATCGCCGCTCGACCGTGCGAGCGCCTGGGCGGCGGGATGGCGCTGGTCGGCCACCGGCGCCCGCTCGGCGAGCGAGGGGATCGTCTATCACGCCGACGCGACCACCGATGACAATGCCCGCCAGATGCTGAGCGGCGCCACGACCGGCCCGATGGCGTTTGCCGCCGGTACGCGGCCGCAACCGTGGCGCGGCAATTGCGTCGCGATCGGCGAAGCGGCGACCGTGATCGAGCCGCTCGGCTGGAGCGCGCTGCATCTCGTCCATAGCGCGATCGACCGGCTGATCACGATGTTCCCGGATCGCGAGCTCTCGGGTGTCGAGGCAGCCGACTATAATCGCCAGGCCCATGCCGAGGCCGAGCGCGTGCGCGACTTCGTCTTGCTGCATTATGCCGCCTCGTCGCGGCCGGAGCCGTTCTGGCCACAATGGCGCGAGGCGACCCTGCCGGCGTCGCTGGAACACAGCCTGGCCCTGTTCCGCGATCGCGGCCGGCTGCCGTTCTACGAACATGAGACGTTCGATCGCGACGAATGGCTGGCGGTGTTGATCGGCCAAGGCGTGCTGCCGCGCCGCATCGACCCGCTGGTCCGATCCTACCCCGCCGCCGACGCCGCGAGGCACATCGCCGCGTGGCACGCCGCCATCGCGGCCGGCGTTGCCGCCCGCCCCCCGCTCGCCGCTTTCCTCGGCGATCCAAGACAGGCCCGTCCCCAATGAACGAATTCGCCATCCGCAACGTCGTGATCGTCGGCGGCGGCACCGCCGGCTGGATGGCCGCGGCCGCGCTGTGCCGCTTCCTCAACAACGGCTACACGCGCATCACGCTGGTCGAATCGGAGGAGATCGGCACGGTCGGCGTCGGGGAAGCGACGATTCCGCCGATCATTGCCTACAACCGCCTGCTCGGCATCGACGAGGACACGTTCGTCCGCGAAACCGCCGCGACGTTCAAGCTGGGCATCGAGTTCGTCGGCTGGGGCAATGTCGGCGAGCGCTATTTCCACCCGTTCGGCGCGTTCGGCCAGGATCTGCAGGGCGTCCATTTCCACCAGCTCTACCTGCGCGAACGCATGCGCCGCGGCCTGCCCGACATCAGCGACTGGTCGGTGAGCGCGGTGGCCGCGGCCGCGGGGCGCTTCGCGCGGCCGCCCGCCGACGCGCCGTTCCCGCTGCGCGACCTGTTCTATGCCTATCATTTCGACGCGTCGCTTTACGCGGCTTTCCTGCGCCGCTTCGCCGAGCGGCTGGGCGTCACGCGCGTCGAGGGCAAGGTCGTCGACGTTCCGCTGAACGGCGAGACGGGCCATGTCGAGGCGGTGACGCTTGCCGATGGCCGCAGCATTGCCGGCGATCTGTTCATCGATTGCTCGGGCTTTCGTGGCCTGCTGATCGAGCAGGCGCTGCAGACCGGCTATGAGGATTGGCGCCATTGGCTGCCGTGCGACCGCGCGCTGGCGGTGCCCTGCGCGCTGCCTGGCCTACCCGACCCCTATACGCGGTCGACCGCGCACGGCAGCGGCTGGCAGTGGCGCATTCCGTTGCAGCACCGGATGGGTAACGGCCTGGTCTATGCCAGCGACCACCTCGGCGACGACGAAGCGCACCGGCTGTTGCTCGGCAATCTGGAGGGCGAGCCGCTGGCGGACGCGCGACCGATCCGCTTCACCACGGGCCGCCGTCGCCAATGCTGGAACCGCAACGTCGTCGCGCTGGGCCTGTCGAGCGGGTTCGTCGAGCCGCTCGAATCGACCAGCATCCATCTCGTGCAAAGCGGCATCGCCCGGCTGATCGCGCTCTTCCCGGACAAGCGCTTCGCGGCGATCGAGCGCGACGAATACAACCGCCAGATGGACGATCTCCACGCCGACGTGCGCGACTTCGTCATCCTGCACTACAAGGCCACGCGCCGCGACGACTCGGCGTTCTGGCGGCAGTGCCGCGACATGGCGATCCCCGATAGCCTGCAGCGCAAGATCGACCTGTTCCGCGCCAAGGGCCGGGTGTTCCGCGACACCGCCGAGCTGTTCAGCAACACCAGCTGGGTCGCGGTCTGTCTGGGCCAGCACATCGTGCCCGAAAGCTACGAACCCGCCGCCGACGGGCTGGACGAGGAGAAGGTGGCGATGGCGCTGCAGCAGATGCATCGTGCCTGCCGCGCCGCCGTCGCCGAGTTGCCGCCGCACGCCGCGACGATCGCCGATGCCGTCGCCCGCGCCGGTCCGGCCGCCGCGCCGCCAGCCGCCGCACCGGCCGCGGTGCCGCAATTCGCCTTCGCCGCCGAATCGCCGCTGCCGGACGACCGCGGGGTGACGCTGTGAGGAGCGACGCGCTGCGACGCCTGGTGATCGTCGGCGGCGGCACCGCCGGCTGGATGGCCGCCGCCGCCTGCGCCCGGATCGCCGGCGCGCTGCCCGGCCTGGAAATCACGCTGATCGAATCGGACGAGATCGGCACCGTCGGCGTCGGCGAAGCGACGATCCCGCAGATCGTGTTGTTCAACGCGATGCTCGGCATCGACGAAGCCGCCTTCGTGCGGGAGACGAACGCTACCTACAAACTGGGCATCGAATTCGTCGACTGGACGCGGATCGGCCATCGCTACATCCATACGTTCGGCTTCTACGGCCTCGACATGAACGGCATCGAGTTCCACCATTTCTGGCTGAAGGGCCGCGCGCTCGGCGACCGGACACCGCTCGACCATTATTCGCTGGGCGCGGTCGGCGGGCTGGCCGGCCGCTTCGCTCACCCCCGGCCCGACCAGCCGAAGTCGCCGCTGTCGAAGATCGGCTATGCCTTTCAGTTCGATGCCTCGCTCTACGCCCGGTTCCTGCGGCGCCTGGCGGAGGCCGGCGGCGCCAAGCGGATCGAGGGGCGGATCGTCGATGTCGCCCGCGACGGCGAGCGTGAAGGCGTGCGCAGCGTCACGCTGGCATCCGGCACGATCGTGGAAGGCGACCTGTTCATCGATTGCTCGGGCTTTCGCGGCCTGCTGATCGAGCAGACGCTCGGCGCGGGGTTCGAGGATTGGTCGCGCTGGTTGCCGTGCGATCGTGCCTATGCGATCGCCTGTTCGCTGGCCGGCGATCGATTGCCGCTGACCCGCGCGACGGCGCGCCCCGCGGGCTGGCAATGGCGCATCCCGCTGCAGCACCGCATCGGCAACGGCTATGTCTATTCCAGCGCGCACCTGTCCGATGACGAGGCGGCGGCAACGCTGCTCGCCAATTTGGACGGGGAGCCGCTGGGCGATCCCCGGCCGCTGCGCTTCACCGCGGGCCATCGCCGGCGGGCGTGGGTTGGCAATGTGGTCGCGCTGGGTCTCGCCGGGGGATTCCTGGAGCCGCTCGAATCGACCAGCATCCATCTTGTCCAGTCGGGCATCGCGCGGCTGATGGCGCTGTTTCCGAGCCGCGCCATCACTGAGCGCGAGATTGATCGCTATAATGCCGAAACCGATCAGGAATATCGTGACATCCGCGATTTCCTGGTGCTGCACTATCGCGCCACGACCCGCGACGACACGGCGTTCTGGGATTATTGCCGCACGCTCGAGCCGCCGCCGGGTCTCGCCGACAAGATCGAGATGTTCCGCGCCAACGGACGCATTTTCCGCGAGCATAACGAGCTGTTCACCGAGACCAGTTGGCTGTCGGTGATGGCCGGACAGGGGATCCAGCCAGAAAGTTATCATCCGCTCGCCGACACGATCGGTGACCAGGAGACGCTCGAACGGCTGCGCCACATCCGCCAGGTGATCACCGATACGGCGCAGGCGATGCCGCGTCAGCTCGACTACCTGCGCCAGATCGGCTGCCCCGTCGCGCCACTCGACGCCGCGGCATGACGACACTTCCCGCGCCGTGCCCGGTCGTCGAATATGAGGCGGTCGACCGCGCCCGCTTCGATGCGGAGATCAGGCCGGCGGCCAGGCCGGCAGTGCTGCGCGGGCTTGCCGCCCATTGGCCGGCGGTTGCCGCCGGGCGACAGGGCGCGGCACCCGCGGTCGCCTATCTGAAGCGCTTCGCGCACGACGCGCCGGTCGCCGCGATCGTCGGCCCGCCCGAGATCGGGGGCCGGTTCTTCTACAACCAGGACCTGACGCAGCTGAACTTCACGCGCGGCCAGTCGCCGCTGGTGCCGTTCCTCGACCGGTTGCTGCGCGACGAGCAGGCGGCGGCACCCTATGCGATGGCGGTGCAATCGGCGCCGGCGAGCGACCTGTTGCCGGGGTTCGCCGACGAGAACCGCATCGCCCTGGTCGATGCCAGCGTCACGCCGCGACTGTGGATCGGCAATGCCATCCGCGTGGCGACGCACTACGACCTGATGGAGAACGTCGGGATCGTGGTGACCGGGCGCCGGCGCTTCACGCTGTTTCCGCCCGATCAGGTCGCCAACCTGTACATGGGCCCCATTGAGCTGACGCCCGCCGGCACGCCGGTCAGCCTGGTCGATCTCGCCGCGCCCGATCTCGACCGCTTCCCGCGGGTCGCCGAGGCGATGGCGCATGCCGAAGTGGCCGAGCTCGGGCCGGGCGACGCGATCTACATCCCGTTTCACTGGTGGCACGGCGTCGAATCGCTCGATCCCGTCAACCTGTTCGTGAACTATTGGTGGAGCCCGGCGCGGCAGGACACCGGCAGCCCTTACGACGCGCTGCTGCACGCGCTGGTGGCCTTGGCGACGCTGCCGGCCGATCAGCGTGCGGCGTGGCGCACGATGTTCGACCACCTCGTCTTTCGGCTTGAGGGCGACCCTGCCGCGCATCTGCCGCCCGCCGTGCGCGGCGTGCTCGGGCCGCTCGACCCGGCGCTGGTGCAGCGGATGCGCGCGACGCTGGTGCAGAGTCTGGCCGGCCCTCAGCCGCGCTGAAGCATGCGGATCAGGAAGCCCGTGATGTGTCGCCGTCGCGCCTCGCCCGGTGGACCCAGCGCGCTGCGCGCCGCCGCGGGGAGGTGATCGGCGGCCGCCGCTGCCGAGGGGGCGAAGACCAGATCGTCGAACCAGCCGCGCCACACCGCCTTTTCGCCCTCGGGCAAGTCACGCACGGCGAGCACCGCGTGGATCAGCGCGGTGAAGGCATCGCCCGATTGATGGCCCCACCAGTAATTGGCCAGCACGTTGATCGCCGATAGCGACCGGACATGGTGCCACCACAGCGGCGGTAGGTAGAGGGCATCGCCCGGCGCGAGTTCCGCCGTACGGCCGACCGCGGCGGCCGCGGCGAAGCGGGGAAAGCGGTCGAGATCGGGCGCATCCGGATCGACCAGGCTGATCGGCTGCCCCGCCGGCGTGACGTCGAGCGGGCCGACATAGAGATTGGCGAACTGGTCGGGCGGGAAGACGGTGAACCGACGGTGCCCGCCGACGACCACCGCCAGGTTGTGCGACGTGTCGAAATGGGTCGCGACGCGCACCGCGTTGCCGATCCACAGCCGCGCCGGGGCCTCGACCGGCAGTGCGAGCGGATGCGCCGCTTCCCAACCGGGCAGATGATCGACCGCGGTGGCGGAATTGGCATAGATCGCCGCCGGCGCCGCCTCTTCCGCCAGCCGCGTCAGCTCGGCCAGCAGCGGCCCCAGCCCAACCTGCTGGCGGTGGAAATTGAAACTGCTGCAGCTGTCGTCGGCATAGAAGAACCGCCCGGCGATCGCGGGCGAGCCGATCATCACGTCGAGCGGCCGGCCGCCGCCGAACCGGCCAAGGTGCCGTCAGCGCCGCATCGCCCTCGCCTGCCGCCTGCACTGCCGGCCAGCGTGCCGCCTGGCCGCGCAGTACCACGGGTTCGTTGCCGCCGGCGACCTCGCCCAGGAAGGTTTCGCCGTCGACCGCCGCACGCTCGGCAATCGGCCGATAGTCCGGCCGCAGAACTGGGGCTCCGTCCGTGACGTTCATGCAGTCAGCCCCGCCTTTCCCGCTCCCTCTCCCAGCTGAGAGTTACCGCGTCGGGCCGCGTTCCGCCAGCGCGGCGGATACCGCTATCTTTCACCGCCTGCGCATAACGAGCTTCCTCCCGACGCCTAGACGACATGCCGACCCCCGGTTAGCGTGCGAGCGCTAACAATGAAGAAGAGGTGAGGGGATGCGGGGATGGATGATGGTGGCGAGCGCGGCGCTCGCGCTGCTGCCGGGAACGGCGTTGGCGACGACACCCGCTTCGGGTGACGCCTGGCAGACCGCTGCCCATCTGCATCGCGGGATGAACGTGCTGGGCTACGACCCGCTGTGGAAGGATCCCGCCAAGGCTCGGTTCAAGGCGCGCGACTTCGCGATCATCCGCAGCGGCGGTTTCGATTTCGTGCGGGTCGTCCTGCAGTCGTTCGATCACATGGGGCCCGACAACAAGCTCGATCCCCGCTGGCTGGCGATGCTGGACAAGGTGATCGACGAAGCCACCAAGGCCGGGCTGTCGGTGATTGTCGACGAACATGATTTCAACAAATGCGCCGACGATGCCGCCGCTTGCGAAGCGAAGGTCACGGCATTCTGGCAGCAGATCGGCGCGCGCTATCGCAACGCGCCCGGCAGCGTGCTGTTCGAACTGCTCAACGAGCCGCACGGCGCGCTCGATGCCGATCACTGGAACGCGATGCTGTCGCGGCTGATCCCGGTGGTGCGCGCCACCAATCCGACGCGGACGCTGGTGATCGGCCCGACGCAGTGGAACAGTTTGAAACAGCTCGACACGCTGCAGCTGCCGGAAAACGACCGCAATATCCTGGTCACGTTCCATTATTACGAGCCGTTCCGCTTCACCCATCAGGGCGCAAGCTGGGCGGGAGACGTCGCCAAGCTGCATGACATCCCGCTGACCGCCGACGACGAACGCACCATCACCGCCGATTTCGACACGGCGGCGGCATGGTCGAAAGCGCACGACCGACCGATCCTGCTCGGCGAGTTCGGCGCCTACGACAAGGGCGGGGTGCCGATCGCCGAGCGCGCGCGGTACGATCGCGACATCCGCACCGCCGCGGAAAGCCATCACATGCCCTGGGCCTATTGGCAGTTCAGCGGGGACTTCATCGCCTACGACCTCGATCATGACGCATGGGTGGAGCCCATCCACCACGCACTGACCGGCGACTGATCCAGCGGCACGAACCGGCAGTTCCGGGCGAGAGACCTCGCCCGGCGCCGCAGCGCACCGACGTGTTTTGAGAAACATACCGTTTCCGCAACAACCTGCGGCATCGGCTGATTTTGGTTTCGCCTGACCTCGCCATTCATCATATAAAAGCGGGACTCAAGGAGACGAAGCCGACGTGTCTCAGATGCAGGGTCGAGCGGCCACGATCAGCGATGTCGCGCGGCACGCCGGCGTGTCGCCGATGACGGTTTCCCGCGTGATCAACGGTGAGCCGCGGGTTCGCCCGGCGACGCGTGCGCGGGTCGAGGCATCGGTCGCCGCGCTCGATTATGCCCCCAATTCCGCGGCGCGCGCCTTGGCGGGCGCGCGGCCGATCCGCATCGGCCTGCTCTACAGCAATCCCAGCGCCGCCTATCTCAGCGAGTTCCTGGTCGGGGGCCTGGATTACGCCAGCCGCGGCAATGTCGAACTGGTCGTCGAGAAATGCGATGCCGGCGTCCGTGAGCGCGAGGCCGTCGAGCAGATCATCCGCCGCCGCGTCGACGGTGTCGTCCTGCCGCCGCCGCTGTGCGATTCGAACGCAGTAATCGATGCCCTGGCCGGCGCCGGCGTGCCCGCGGTCGCAGTGGCCAGCGGGGCGCCCGATCCGCGCGTGTCGGCGGTCAGCATCGACGATCGCCGGGCGGCCTACGAAATGACCCGCCACGCGCTGGCGCTCGGCCATCAGCGCATCGGCTTCATCCTCGGCAATCCCAATCAGACGGCGAGCGCCGCTCGGCTGGCCGGCTATCGCGATGCGGTCGAAGCGGCAGGGCTGGCGGTGGACGATGCGCTGATCGCGCAGGGGCTGTTCACCTATCGCTCGGGCCTCGACGCGGCGGAACGGTTGTTGGCGCTCGACCCGGCGCCCAGCGCGATCTTCGCCAGCAACGACGACATGGCAGCCGCGGCCGTCGCGGTGGCGCATCGCTGCGGGCTGGACGTGCCGGGCGACCTCACCGTGTGCGGCTTCGACGATTCGGCCCTGGCGACGACGATCTGGCCCGAGCTGACGACGATCCACCAGCCGATAGCCGACATGTCGGTCGCCGCGATGGAGATGCTGGTCCGCGCGGTGAAGGCGAACCGCGCCGGCAAACGGCACGCGCCCGGTCGCCAGCAGCTCGATCACCGGCTGATCCGGCGCCAGTCCGATTCCGCCCCGCGCCGGCGACCGCCGGTGATCGCAACGATCTCGCTCTAGGGCCATCGCAGCGCACCCTCTGGCGGCGTGCGGCTTTTAGGGGCACGGCAGCGTCTGAAAAGGCGGATTGGCCTCGCTTGCGGCCGTTAGTCTCGTCACGCCGCGCCCACCACCAACTGCTCAGTCTGCGGACTGCATCGCGCCAGCCGAAGCGATTCGACGCGCCGCCCGATGCTCTGTCAGCGCCGCAGAAGCCGGCCCGTGACAGCTTGTGCAATCGAGTGCATAGCGGACGAACGAGGCTTCGCCAGCCGGGTTGCCGCGGGTACGCTGACCGGTCGACCACAATAATGGCGACGTAAAGGGAGAGTGAGATGACGGCAGCAAGGCAGCTGCGCTTGGTATTTGCGGCGCTGTTGGCGAGCAGCGGCATGGGCGCGGGCATCGCCGGGGCGGCACCGACGCCGAGCGTCGTGTCCGCAGCGCCCGCGCCGGCAGCGCTCGCCGCGCTGCGCGCGCGCAAACCCCAGGACGAGGTGATCTACTTCCTCTTGCCCGACCGGTTCGAAAATGGCGATCCCGCGAACGATCGCGGCGGGATGACCGGCGACCGCAGCATCACCGGCTTCGATCCGACCAGTTCGGGCTTCTTCCACGGCGGCGATCTGGCCGGCATCGTCAAGCGGCTCGATTACATCCAGGGGCTGGGCGCCACCGCAATCTGGGTGGCGCCGGTGTTCAAGAACAAGGTCGTGCAAGGTCCCCCGGAGCATCAGACCGCGGGTTATCACGGATACTGGATCACCGATTTCACCCGGGTCGACCCGCATTTCGGCACCAATGCCGAGTTCAAGCAGCTGGTCGACGCCGCGCACGCGCGCGGGCTGAAGGTCTATATGGACATCGTCGTCAACCACACCGCCGACGTCATCCAGTACAAGGAATGCCCGAGCGGCCCCTGCCCCTATCGCAGCCGTGCCGATTATCCGTACCAGACCAGGGGCGGGGTCAACGGCCCGCGCATCAACGCCGGCTTCATTGGCGACGGCCCCGACGGCCGGACCACGGCCAATTTCGCGAAGCTGACCGATCCCGATTACGCGTACACGCCGTACGTGCCAAAGGGCGAAGAGCATCTGAAGGTGCCCGACTGGCTCAACAGCCCGATCTATTATCACAATCGCGGTGACACGACCTTCAAGAACGAAAGCGCCACGATGGGCGACTTCGGCGGGCTGGACGATGTGTTCACCGAGAACCCGCGCGTCGTGCAAGGCTTCATCAAGATCTTCGGCGACTGGATCGACCAGTTCGGGGTGGACGGCTTTCGCATCGATACCGCACGCCACGTCGATCCCGGCTTCTGGCAGGCGTTCGTGCCGGCGATGCTGTCCAGGGCGAAGGCCGACGGCATCCCGAATTTCCACATCTTCGGCGAAGTCTCCAGCGATGCGATGAATCCGGGCTATCTCGCGCAATACACGCAGGTCGACCACCTGCCCGCGGTGCTCGACTTCGCGTTCCGCCGCGCGGTGCTCGACGTCGTCGCCGGCACCAGCGGGCCCGACGAGCTCGCCACCCTGTTCGCGGGCGATGCGCTCTATCGCGGCGGAGCGGCGGCGGCGATGCGCCTGCCGACTTTCGTCAGCAATCACGACAACGGCCGCTTCGCCTATTTCATCCGCAAGGCCTTCCCCGGCATCAGCGATGCTGAAGCATTGAAGCGCGTCGAGCTCGGCTATGCGATGATGATGACGCTGCGCGGCGTGCCGACGATCTATTATGGCGACGAACAAGGCTTCACCGGCGACGGCGGTGACCGGGACGCGCGCGAGGACATGTTCCCGAGCAAGGTGGCAAGCTACAACGACAACGTCCTGCTCGGCACCAAAGCGACCACGGCGCAGAGCAATTTCGATCCCCAGGCACCGCTGTATCGCGCCATCGCCACGCTTGCCCATCTGCGCACCGGCCACAAGGCACTGACCGAGGGCGCACAGATCATCCGGGACTATGACGATCGCCCCGGCCTGTTCGCGGTGTCGAGGATCGATCCGGCCACCGGGCGGGAAATCGTCGTCGCCTTCAACACCTCGGCCAAGCCCCTCGACCGCAACATAGAGGTGAGCACGCGGAGCACGAGCTTCGCCAGCCTCCACGGCCGGTGCCCCACCGCGCCGGCGGCGCCCGGCAGCCTGCGGTTGAAAATCGCCCCGCTCGACTATGTGGTTTGCGCGGCCGACTGATCAGACACGTGTATTATCATGGCATGACACGGCGTTTGCGATCATGTTAGGGGTGCGCCGCCCGCTGCCTGGGCCGTGGAAGTGGATCGACGCACGATGACAAGACCGGTCAAGACGCTGGCTGACATCGCGAATATCGCTGGCGTTACGGCCGCGACCGTATCGCGCGCGCTGTCCGGCAACGCCCGGATCAGCGAGGCCACGCGTCGCAAGGTCCTCGGCATCGCCGAGGCGCACGGGTTTCAGATCAACCAGACGGCGCGCAACCTGCGCACAGGCCGGACCCAGTCGATCGGCGTCGTGGTGCCGCTCGGCCACGAAAGCGCGCAGCGCGTGTCCGACCCGTTCTACACGACGATGATCGGCAATCTGATGGACGGGCTGGCGCGACGCGACCATGCCATGCTGCTCTCCGCGGTAACGCCGACCGACGAGGCATGGCTCGCCAACCTGTCGCGCAGCGGGCGTGTCGACGGCATCATCGTGCTGTGTCAGTCGGACCAGGACGCGGTGCTGCAAGCCACCGGCAAGACCTACAAACCGCTCGTCGTCTGGGGCGAAAGCGATCCGGCGCAGCAGAATTACTGTTGCGTGGGCACCGACAACCGGCTCGGCGGGCGGTTGGCGACCGAGCATCTGCTGGCGATGGGCAAGCGGCATATCGCCTTCGCCGGCATGATCGACATTCCCGAACTCGCCGCGCGCCATGCCGGCTATCTGGACGCGCATGCCGCCGCCGGCGTTGCCCCCGGCCCACAGATACCGGTGCCCCTCGCCTTCGACGCCAATTCCTCCCGCGTCCGTGAAGCGCTGGCGCACCATCCGGAGATCGATGCGGTATTCGCCGTCTCGGACATGATCGCGATGGAATTGCTGCGCGGTCTCGCCGAGGCGGGACGGCGCGTGCCGAACGACGTGCCGGTGGTCGGCTATGACGACGTGACGCTGGCCGCCTATACACTGCCGCCGCTCACGACCATCCGGCAGGACCTTTCCGCCGCAGCCGAGACAATGCTCGACCTGCTGTTCGAGCGCATCCGTGGAGAAGAGACGGCGTCGGTGCGCATCCCGCTCGAACTGGTTCGCCGCGGCTCTGCATGAGGCGGCATTGATCGTCGGCGGCAACTGTGCCAACGACCCTGCTGTGCAATCGATTGTCACGCGCTCATCGGCGCCAAGATAAAAACGCGGGAGAGGATTATGAGATCGCCATCTGCAAGGCATGAATGTGTCCGCCTGACCGCGCTCGGCGCGCTGGCGATCGGGTTTGCCGCGCCGGCCAGTGCCGCGGCGCTTGCTCAAACAGCTGACACCGCCGCCCCCGCCCAGGCCGCCGCCCGCTTCGCTGCGCGCAACGACGGCGTGGATGTGCATCGCGGCACCTTGATGATGCGCGTCACCGCGCTGACCGACTCGATCATGCGCGTCCGCATCGCGCCCCATGGCTCGCTGCCCGAGGACGCCAGTTGGGCCGTGCCGGCGAACGTCCGCGCCAGGCATGTTGCCGTCACCGCCACGCCAGATGGTTTCGCCACCGATGCGATGCGCGTCCACATCGACCCGCAGACGCTGGGCATCACCGTCACCGATCCGACGGGCAAGGTGATCGTCGCCGATGCCGACCGCCCGATCCGGCTCGACGGCAGCGGCTTCACGCTGGCCAAGCAGCTGCCCGAGGGCGAACACATCTTCGGCCTGGGCGACAAGACCGGCGGCGACCTCGACCGGCGCGGCCACAGCTATGTCGACTGGAACACCGACGCCTATGGCTTCGACAGCTCGACCGACCCGATCTACAAGTCGATCCCGTTCTTCATCGGCGTCGGCGCAGCCGGCGGCAGCTACGGCATCCTGTTCGACAACAGCTGGCGTGCATGGTTCGATTTCGGCCACAAGACCGCCGATGAGCTGACGTTCGGCGCGCCTGGCGGCCCGATCGACTATTACGTCATCGCCGGCCCGTCGACCGCACAGGTGGTGCGCCAATACACCGATCTGACCGGCAAGCCGCCACTGCCGCCGCAATGGGCGCTGGGTTATCAGCAATCGCGCTACAGCTACATGTCCGCGGACGAGGTGCGCCAGATCGTCGACAGGTTCCGCAAGGACGATTTCCCGCTCGACGTGGTCTGGCTCGACATCGATTATCAGGACCGCAACCGCCCGTTCACGGTCAATACCAAGACCTTCCCCGACATGAAGGGGCTGATCGGCGACCTGGACAAGCAAGGCGTCAAGGTGGTGACGATCACCGATCTGCACGTCGCCGATCTGCCCAACCAGAATTACGCGCCCTATGACAGCGGCATGGCGGGCGACCATTTCGTCCACAATCCGGATGGATCGGTCTACGTTGCGCCGGTGTGGCCGGGGCCGTCGGTCTTCCCCGACTTCACCGATGCCAAGACGCGGACCTGGTGGGGCAGCCTGTTCAAGGGCGAGGTCGCCGACGGCGTCGCCGGCGTGTGGAACGACATGAACGAGCCGGCGATCTTCGAGACGCCGACCAAGACGATGCCGCTCGACACCGTGCACCATATCGACAGCGACGGCTTCGCCCCGCGCGACGCCAGCCATCGCGAGATCCACAACGTCTACGGCATGGAAAACAGCCGCGCGACCTATGACGGGCTGAAGACGCTGCGCCCCGACGAACGCGCGTTCGTGATGACGCGGGCAAGCTATGCCGGCGGGCAACGCTATGCCGTCACCTGGACGGGCGACAACAGCTCGAGCTGGGATCATCTGAAGCTGTCGGTCCACCAGCTGATCAACCTGGGCCTGTCGGGCTTCGCCTACGGCGCGGCCGACGTCGGCGGGTTCACCGGCGGGCCGAGCGCCGACCTGCTGACGCGCTGGTTCGAGATCGCGACCTTCACGCCCGTGTTCCGCGATCATTCGGCCAAGGACACGCCGCGCGCCGAGCCGTGGGTCGACGGCCCGCAGCAACTCGCCATCCGCCGCCGCTTCGTCGACGAGCGCTATCGGCTGATGCCCTATCTCTACGCCTTGGCCGATCATAACAGGCAGACCGGTGACCCGTTGATGCGGCCGGTGTTCTACGATTATCCCGCCGCGATCAGTGCGTCGTGCGATCAATCCATGGCCTTCACGCTGGGCGCCGACCTGCTGGTCGCGCCGCCGCCCAAGCCCGAATCGCCGCAGAAATACGACGTGTGCCTGCCGGCGGGCGGCTGGTACGATTACTGGACCGGCCTTCCCGCCGCGGCCAGCGCCCCGGCGAACGGCAATCAGCCGGTGCAGTCGGCGGCGCAGACGGTGCCCGGCGCCAGCACCCCGAGCCAGACCATCCAGGAGACGCCCGCGCTCGACAACCTGCCGGTGTTCGTGCGGGCCGGCTCTATCCTGCCGCGCCAGCCGCTGGTGATGAGCACTGCCGATACGCCCAAGGGACCGCTCAGCCTCGAGATTTATCCGGGCGACGATTGCCACGGCACGATCTACGCCGACGACGGCCACACCATGGCATTCGAACACGACGGCTATCTGCGCCAGCAGGTGACCTGCCGGGTGACCCCGACCGGCATGACGATCGTTTTCCAGGCGCGCACCGGCAGTTACCGGCCCTGGTGGCACGATCTCGCGATCACCGTGCACGGCTGGCAGGGTGCGGCGACGATCCGGGCCGACGGCCACTCTGCGGCCGGCACCGTCGATGCCGCGGCACAGACGATCAGCTTCACCGTGCCGGATCCAGCCGTCGCCACGGAGATCACCCTAAACCACTAAAGGGGCATCGGGGCCCCGCCGGCTTGTTGCGGCTGGGCCACACCGGCGCGGAAAGTGCGTGGAGCTCTTGCGCCGCCAAAAAGATAAGGTAATCGTTTGCACAATGGCCGCTGATAACGGCCCACGACGAGCAACGACGCTTCGTCATGTTCATTGGGGAGGATATATGACCGACACCTTCGCGCGGGCACGAGTGCTCGCTGCCTCGAAATATCTGTTGAAGACCGGCACCGCGATCGCCGCGGTCGCGCTGGCGGTGCCTGCCTTCGCGCAGGACGCTGGCGGCGCCGTCGCAACGCAGGAAACCGGCACGCCCGGCGTGTCCACCGACACATCGTCGCCCGATATCGTGGTGACGGGCTATGCCCGCTCGATCGCCAACGCGATCGCCGCCAAGAAAAAGTCGGTGAACATCATCGAAGCGATCTCGGCCGAAGACGTCGGCAAGCTGCCCGACGTCTCGATCACCGACTCGCTCGCGCGGCTGCCGGGTGTGGCGGTGCAGCAGGCATCGGGCCGCGCGAAATACATCTCGATCCGCGGGTTCGGTCCGGATTATACGACCGCCACGCTCAACGGCCGCAGCATCGCGACGGTCGATGACAACCGCCGCTTCGATTACGGCCAGTATCCGGGCGATCTGTTCCAGCAGATCCAGGTCATCAAGACGCCGTCCGCCGACCTGATCAATTTCGGCCTGGCCGGCAGCGTCAACTTGCAGACCTACGATCCGCTGACGCAGAAAAATACCGCGGCGATCAACCTGCAGGGCCAGGTCGGCCAATACGCCCGGCTCAACCCCGAGGGGACGAACAAGGGCTACAAGGCCTCGCTGATCCTCATGCACAAGTTCGCCGACGATACGCTGGGCGTGTCGCTGGGCCTATCGGCAATCCAGGATCCGACGCAGAATTACCACTGGGCCACCGGGGGTGGGAACGGCAACTATTACGGTCCCGGCAACACCGATCCGCTTACCAACGGGCTGATCGGCCCGGACGATATCCAGAATTACGCCAACACCAACACGCTCTATCGGCAGTCGGGGTTCGGCCATGTCGTCTACCGGCCCAACGACCGGTTCGAGATGTCGGTCGATGCGCTCTACACGCAAAGCAAGATTCGCGAATATTCGCGCGGCTGGGAAATGCCCTTGGCGAGCTGGAGCAAGGACACGCCCGTCGCGGGCAGCCTGCAGTCCTCCGACGGCTACATCACCGGGTGGCAGTGGCACGTCTATCCGGTGCTGCGCAACGACTTCAACACGTCCGATGCCGACACCGTCGCGATCGGTGGCAACGTCAAGTACAAGCTGACCGACAATGTGAAGTTCGTTCTCGACGCAAACTATTCGCACGCCCATCGTCACGACAACACGTATGAAATCTATGGCGGCTCGGCCAATGCCGGCAACGGTCAGTCGGGGCTCGCCACCATCTCGCGGCTGCCGAACGGCACCTATGGTGTCGACATCGCGGGCATCGATTATGCCAATCCGGCCGACGTCTCGCTCACCGATCCGCAGGGATGGAACCAGGTCGGCTTTAATAACATCCCCGATCTCACCGATACGGTTAAGGGCCTGCGCGCTGAACTCGACGGCGAACTGCACGGCGGGTTCTTCAGTGGCTGGGAAATCGGCGTCAATTACACCGACGAGAAGAAGGTGTCGGCCTATTCTGGCTACTACATCTGCCTGCCGGGGCCGGCGTCGGTCGGCGGCTGCGGCAATGACAATGCGCAGGTGACCAGCGTCGCCATCCCGTCCTCGATCATCCGGGGTTCGGTCGAGCCCTATGGGGTCACCGGCACGCGGTTGATCGCGCTCGACGCCCTGACGGCGCAGGATCTCCTGCGGACTTCCGAGCAGCCTCTGACCAGCAGCGTTGCCCGCGACTGGCTGGTCCGGGAAAAGATCCTGACCGGCTATGTCCAGGCGAACTTCAACACCGTGGCGAGCGGCGTGCCGGTGACCGGCAATATCGGCGCCCAGATCGTGAACACCAATCAGCGCTCCGACGGGTTCGGCGCCCTCAATGCGACGGACACCGTGCCGCAATCGGGTTCCGCCAATTACACGTACATCCTGCCCAGCGCGAACATGAACATCGAACTGGTGCCCAATTTCCTGTTGCGCCTGGCGATGAGCCGGACCTTGTCGCGATCGACGATGGACGACGAGAATGCGTCCTATTCGGTCACGTCCTGCGGCGTCGATACCAACGCCGCCGGCGTGGCGACCAATCCGCGCGGCTGCCTGACCGTGCCGCCGATCAACGGCAAGACTCCGGTCCTGCAGGGCCAGGGCGGCAATCCCTATCTGCGTCCGTACTTCTCGACCAACGTCGACATATCGCTGGAGAAGTACTTCCTGCACAATCAGGGCAAGCTGGCGCTCGCAGGCTATTACAAGGCGATCAGCAACTTCACGACGCAGAACCTCAACCTGAACTCGGGCAACATCAACTCCAACGGCCCGCAGAACACCACCGGGTTGCAGCTGGACTGCTCGCCTTTCGCCGGGCTCATCAACGGTCAGGATGCCAACGGCAACACCGTTACCGTGCCCATCACGAGCAACCAGACCTATTCGTGCTACTCGACGGTGCCGAGCAACGACGGTCGTGGCTACGCGATCGGCTTCGAGGCGAGCGCGACGGTACCGCTCGCGGCGGTCATCTCCGCGCTGGACGGCTTCAGCGTCATCGCCCAATGGGCGCATACCGACAGCCAGATCAAGTTCTCCAACGGGCAGAAGATCACGCTCCCGGGCCTGTCGAAGAACGTCTATCAGGCGCAGGTGTTCTTCGAAAAATGGGGCTTCAACGCGCGCGCGTCGCTGACCCGTCGCTCGCCGTACCTGGGCGATTACCAGCTGTTCAATGCGCAGGTCACCGCCAACCTGACCAAGGCGCAGACGACGCTCGACGCCCAGATCGGCTACGATTTCCATTCGGGCCCGCTGAACGGCCTGTCGGTCTATCTACAGGGACACAATCTCACCAATTCGGAGACGCTGTCCTACGTCAACAACGATCCCAACGAGATCAACATCCGCGATCAATATGGCGCGACCTACATTGCCGGCGTGACGATGCACTTCTGATCGGACGCCTTTTAATGATGGCGGCGCACCAGCATGGCTGCGCCGCCATTTCTTTTTGGGGGTGACGGGATAGGATGAGGCGGTGAGCGAATTCGAACGCCAGCGTGACCGGCCCTATCGCATCATGATCGTCGGCGGCGGCACCGCCGGCTGGATGGCGGCTGCGGTGTGCGCGCGGTTATTGCCCGCCGCCCATTATTCCCTGTCGCTGATCGAATCGGACGCGATCGGCACCGTCGGCGTGGGCGAGGCGACGATCCCGCAGCTGCAGTTGATCAACGCGGCGCTCGGCATCGACGAAGACGCGTTCATGCGGGCGACGCATGCAACGTACAAGCTGGGCATCGAATTCGTCGGCTGGGGCACGCCCGACAGTCGCTACATCCACGCCTTTGGGAACACGGGGCGCCCGATCGGCCAAACCCCGTTCCAGCACTTCTGGCTGCGCGGACGCACGTTGGGTGAACACGCGCCGCTCGACGCCTACTGCCTCAACGCCGCGGCCGCCTATGCCGGCCGGTTCGCCCACGGGCCGGCGGCGCAGTCGAAAATGCTGGGCGGCCTGGTCCACGCCTTTCACCTCGATGCCACGCGCTATGGCCGTTTCCTGCGCGATTACGCCGAACCGCGCGGCGTGCGCCGCATCGAAGGACAGATCACGCACGCCGAGCTCGATCCGCTGACCGGCGACGTGGCGCGTGTCGCGCTGACCGACGGCACTACCCACGGCGCGGACCTATTCATCGACTGTTCCGGCTTTCGCGGGCTGCTCATCGAGGAGGCGCTGCACACCGGCTATGAGGAATGGACGCGCTGGCTGCCGTGCGACCGCGCGCTGGCCGTACAATCGGCCGGTGATGCGGACATCGCGCCCTACACCCGGGCGATCGCGCACAAGGCGGGCTGGCAATGGCGCATCCCGCTGCAGGGGCGGACCGGCAACGGCCATGTCTATTGCTCCGCCGATATGGGCGACGACGAGGCAGCCGCCGTTCTGTTCGCCAATCTGGACCGGCCGCCGCTGGCCGATCCGCGCCCGATCAGGTTCACCACCGGCCGACGCAAGGCCTTCTGGAACCGCAACGTCGTCGCCATGGGCCTTGCCGCCGGTTTCATGGAGCCGCTCGAATCGACCAGCATCCATCTTGTCCAGTCGGCGATCGAGCGCATCATCAAGTTCCTGCCCAACGGACCGATCTGCCCCGCCGACGTCGCCGCGTACAACGCCCAGACGATCTTCGAATGGGAGCGCGTGCGCGACTTCCTGATCCTGCATTATCACGCGAATGCGCGGCCGGAGACGTTCTGGCGACGGTGCGCCTCGATGGCGATCCCCGACACGCTCGCCGAAAAACTCGCGCTGTTCCGGGCGAACGGCCGCATCGTGCGCCTCAACGACGAACTGTTCAGCGAGCCGGGCTGGCTGCAGGTCATGGTCGGCCAGGGCGTCATGCCCAGCGGCTATCACCCGCTCGCCGATGCGCCCAGCGACGGGGAGCTGCGCGAACTGCTCGCGCTGATCCGGCAGGCAGTGGCCAGGCACGTCACCAGCATGCCGCAACATAGTGCGTTCCTCGCTGACCATTGCCGCGCACCGTGAAGAGCGTCAGGGGCGGCCGATCAGGAAGGTATTGACCGTCAGCCGCGCCTTGCGGGGATCGGGCGTGAGGTCGAGGTCCGCCGGCAGGTCCGCGCAGTGCAACAGGTGGCCACGGTAGATCAGCGCCCGATTGGGCTTCGCCTCGAAGCGGGCAACGCGCTCGAACAGCGCCGTATCACCCGATATGTATGCCGGCTCGGGCATGCCGTGGCGCGCCACGTCGCGGCGCAAGGCGGCATCATAGGCGGCGTGCCGATCGGCCGATATCGTCTCGTACCCGGTGCTGCGATGTCTGAAGAAGGCCGTGCCGCCCTGTTCCTGCCCGTTCAGGTAATGCAGCAGCGCGATACGCTCTGGCTCCAGGCCGTCGAAATGCGGCAGCCGCTGGATCGGCGTCAGCGCCGACGGCGGCGTCGTCACGATCGAATATCCCGCGGAGATGAGCCCCAGGCCGCCGTGACAGCCAAACACCTCCGCGATCAGGCCACTCACAGGGGCAAGATACGCCTCGACATCCCCGGCCGCGACTTCGGCCCGCACGCCGGGATAGTGTCGGCCCAGCGGTCGAAAATCCAGCGCTTCCGCCGCCGCGCGCAATCGGTCGGGATTTGCGACGAAATCGTCGATGACCACGACCGGCTGTTCTTCCCGGCCGATACGCTCGATGCGGATTGCCGTCGCCGTGCCCATGCCCGTCACGCCATCTGCGGCGCGCGGCAATGTTGCGCAATGAAATCGTCATGCGTTGGAAACGTCTGCACCGCCGCCCGCATCAACTCGCGTAGATTGCGCAACTGCGCCGCTGCATCGACGCTCGGCCGCGCGTCGGCGAGCACGTCATATGCCCGCGGGATCATCCCCTGCCCCAGGTAGACGGCAAGCCAGCTGGGGTTGCGGAACAGTTCGTCCTGCGGCGACACCAGCCGGGCATGCGCTGCAAAGTGCTTCATCTTGTAGGCAAGCTCGTCAGGAACGCGCATCGACGCGCAGGCCTGCCAGAACGGCTCGGGCCGGGTGTTGGCGACATAATGGAGGATCAGGAAGTCGCGGATCCGTTCGAACTCATTCACCGTTGCGCGGTTGAATTCCTCGGCGTTGAGCGGATCGTGGTTGCGGTCGGGCAGCAGCCGCAGCAGCCGTTCGACGCCCATCTGGATCAAATGCAGACTGGTCGACTCGAGCGGCTCCATGAAGCCCGAAGACAGCCCGATGCTTACGCAATTATGGCTCCAGGCGCGTCGCCGTCGACCGGTAGTGAACTTCAGCAGGCGCGGCTCGCCCAACGGTTCCCCTTCAATGCCGGCGCGCAATATGGTCGCAGCCTCGTCATCGCCGATGTAGGCCGAGCAATAGACGTGGCCGTTACCCTGTCGGTGTTGCAGCGGAATGCGCCATTGCCACCCCGCCGCATGAGCGGTCGAGCGGGTGTAGGGCGTCAGCGGCCCCGTGTTGCTGCACGACATGACGACGGCGCGGTCGCAGGGCAGCCAATGCGTCCAGTCTTCAAACCCGGCCCCCAGCACCTCCTCGATCAGCAGCCCACGAAAGCCGGAGCAGTCGACGAAGAAATCGGCGGCGATCTCGCTCCCGTCGGCCAGCCGGACGTGTCGGATATTGCCGCTCAACGGATCGCGCACCGCGTCGACGACGCGGCCTTCCCGCCGCACCACACCGCGCGCCTCGGCATAATCGCGCAGCAACCGGGCGTAGCGGCCCGCGTCGAAATGATAGGTGTAGGCATGGGTCGACCGTACGTCGCGCGGATTGTCGACCGGTGGACCGAAGCGGTTCTCGCGCGCCAGGGCCTTGCACATCGAATAGTCGTCGAACGGCGTACGATCCCCGCGCAGGCGCTCGCGCACCCAGTAATGGTGCAGGCCAACCCTGTCGAAATCCGCGCCATGCGATCCGAACGGATGGAAATAGCGACAATCGGGCGTCCCCCACCCGACGAATTCGATCCCGAGCTTAAACGTTGCCTGCGTCGCGCGAATGAAGGCGGCTTCATCGATGCCGAGCTGGGCGTTGAACGACTTGATCGGCGGAATCGTCGCCTCACCCACGCCGATCGTGCCGATCTCGTCGGATTCGACCAGCGTGATGCCAATGTGTTCGCCGACCGCATTGGCCAGCGCCGCCGCCGTCATCCACCCGGCCGAGCCGCCGCCGATAATTGCGATGCGTCGAAGCATCATTGGATCCGCTGTCATGCCCGCCCAGAGGTAATTCTCAACATGCCGCCGAGCATAGTTTCTTTGGGAACACCAGGCCAGCGGCCCCGTGGCTGGTGTCGTGACGCCCCGGCGGCGTGGGGGGGGGCGGTGCCTCTATTCAGCCGGTGCGGCGCAGAAAGGCAGTGAACTCGGCCGCCCCGACGCCGGCGGGGACGGTGACCCTGACCGGCCCGCACGGTCGCCAGCTCGCCACCGGTTCGTTCCCATCGCTTGCCGCGCCCGTAGACCTGATGCCGAAGACCGCCGAGGTGAAACTGGCGCTGCCGCCCCGTACGCCGCACGACCGGCTGACCGTGTCGCTATCGCTTGCCGGCCAGGTGCATGAGGTTACGGCGGCAAACAATCAGGTCGAGACGTTGCGCCAATGACGGGTCGGGGCTTCGTCACGGCAGCCGCAGTCGCGGGGCTGGTCGCATTGCACGATCCGGCCGCTGCGCAATCGGTGACGATCAAACCGGCCGGCCGCCTCTCTGACGGTCGCGCGGTGCAGGCATTCGTCCTGACGAGCAAGGCCGGCATGACGGCGCGGATACTGTCCTATGGCGGCATCATCACCAGCATCCGTGTCCCCGATCGCACAGGTCATCTGGCCAACGTCGTCCTGTCGCTCGCCACGCTTCAGGACTATGAGCGGCGCGCCAATTTCAGCGCGATCATTGGCCGCTACGCCAACCGCATCTCGCACGGCGGGATCACCATCGATGGCCGGTTCATCAAACTGAAGGCGAATGCGCACGGCGTCATCTCGCACGGCGGCCCGGGCGGACTGAGCGCACAATTATGGCAGGGGCAGACGTTCAGCGCCGACGGGCGCGTCGGCGTCCATCTGACCAATGTCAGCCCCGACGGCGCCAATGGCTTTCCCGGGCGCCTGACCACCACGGTGACCTATTCGGTCGGCGCCGATAACACGCTCAGGATCGACTATCGCGCGACCAGCGACAAGGACACGGTGATCGCGTCCGCGCCGACGACCCCCCACTGCGCGGGTCTCACGGCTTCGATCACAATTTCGTGTTAGACCCGAGCAACGACCCGCTGCCGATCGCAGCCTGCGCCTTCGACCCGGGGAGCGGGCGTGAACTTATCGTCGCGACGACGCAGCCGGGCATTCAGTTTTACACCGGCAACGGCTTCGACGGATCGCTGATCGGGGGCTCCGGCACAGCGATTCGGCAAGGCGACGGCTACGCCCTCGAGACCCAGCATTTCCCCGATAGCCCCAACCACGCAAATTTTCCGTCGACGTTGTTGCGTGCGGGAGAGGTGTTCCTTTCCCGTACCGAGTTCCGGTTCCTTACCGTTCGCGAGCAAAAGCGCGACTGAGCGTCTGGCCGGCCACCAACGTTTCGTGACAGCCCAGCCTGCCGAAGCCATTCGACGATGAATGGCGCACTGCGTTCGTCACCATCATCGAGAAGCTTGAGACTCCCGGCGATCAGGACCCGCCTTGGCGGTTCTCGACGAGGAATCCACGAACGCACGAACACGCGCAGGGACGTTGGCGCCGCCGACAAAGACCGCGTGGATCAATTCGCCGTCGCCGGGATTGAACTCCTCGAGCAGCGGTACCAGCGCCCCGCTCGCCAGTTCCGTCGCAACGCTGAACGCCCCAACGCGCGTGATCCCCACGCCCGCAGCGGCCAGTTGCCCCAACGTCTCGCCATCGTTGGCCTCGATATTGCCCTTCACGGACAACGAGAAGTTTTGGCTCTCCCGGCGGAACGGCCAAATCGGGTCGGCAAGCGGCCCAAAGCGGATCGCGATATCGGCCTGCCCACCGGCCACATCGACGAACGCGTCGGTCAGGGCGATATCCACCAGGATGTGCGGATAACGGCGGGCGAACGCGCCCAGCAGCGGGACGATACAATCTGTGTCACAGCTGAATCGTTCGAGAAATGCCCACCTCCCTCGTGAACGACGTGTCGTGACTAACGAGCAGCAAGGCGCCGTCGTAGCCGCGCAGAACCGATCCGATCACCTCGAGCGACTCGATGTCCAGGTGGTTGGTAGGCTCATCAAGCATCAGCAACTGCGGCACCGTCGCTGCTGACAAGACGGAGGCCAAGCCGGCACGGAGGCGTTCCCCGCCACTGAGCTCTTCGACCATCTTCTCGCCCGCGACATTGCGGAAAGCAAATCGCGCGAGCGCCGCCCGGACGCTATTGTCATCCAGCAATGGATTTAGCCGGCGCATATTGTCGACCAATGTGGAATTGCGATCGAGGAAGCTGACCGTCTGGTCGAGCAGCGCGTGCGGCAGAGGCCGCCGGATCTCACCACCGTCAGGCGCGGAAAGGCCGGCGGCCAGCCTCAGTACGGTGGTCTTACCAGCGCCATTGCGGCCCGTTAGTGCGACCCGTTCAGGGTCTCGCAGAGTGAATGACAAGCGATCGATGACCCTGCGTTCACCGGCGCACCATGTAACCTCATCGAACGTGAGCACCAGGCGATTGGGTGGAAGGCCGCAGGAAGGCAGGATGACGTTGAGGGGCGTTGCCACCTCGATACGCGTTCGGGCCGCTTCGAGCTCGGCCACTCCGGTTTCGATCCGCCTCTCGGTGACCGCGCGGCTGCGGCCGCCGCTGTTCTCGGCGCGCTCGCGCTGACGACCCATCAGGATCTTCGGCGCGCTGCCGCTGGCGGCATAGATGTGCCCAGCGCGGTCGCGCCGCGCCTGCCGTTCCCGTGCAGCCTTGGCATCGCGCTTGGCCGCCCGCACGCGCCGCTCGGCTGCTTCGCGATCGGCCTCCGCCCGGTCCCTCATCGCCTCGCGCTCCGTAATCCACGACGACCAGCCGCCGCCGTGGATCGACACGGCGACCGACGAAAGCGCTACGATCCGGTCTACGCCTTCGAGCAGTTCTCTGTCATGGCTGACCACGAGCGCCCCACCTCGCCAGCTTGCAAGAAGACTGGCGATGGCTTCCCTGCCATCGTCATCGAGGTTGTTGGTCGGCTCGTCCAGCAGCAGCAGGTCCGGCGGCTCGATCAGCAGCCGGGCTATGGCAAGGCGGGTCCGTTCCCCGCCGCTGAAACTGACCAAGGTGCGTGCAAGGTCGATCTGCGGCAGGCCGGTGCACGCAAGCGCTGTCTCAAGCGTTTGAGGCAAGGTCCAGTTCGCCTCG
>JBQCHA010000254.1:0-10079 GCA_051955175.1 Sphingomonas sp. | reverse complement strand
AGGTCATCTTCCAGAAGGTCCGCGACGCCGAGCGCGAGCGCCAGTTCGAGGAATTCAAGGACCGCATGGGCGAGATCATCACCGGCGTGGTCAAGCGCGTCGAGTTCGGTCACGTCGTCGTCGAGTTGGGCCGCGCCGAAGGCGTCATTCGCCGCGACCAGCAGATCCCGCGCGAAGTCGTCCGCGTCAACGACCGCATCCGCTCGATCCTACTCAACGTCCGCCGCGAGAACCGCGGCCCGCAGATCTTCCTGAGCCGCGCGCACCCCGAGTTCATGAAGAAGCTGTTCGCGCAGGAAGTGCCCGAGATCTACGACGGCATCATCGAGATCAAGGCCGCTGCCCGCGATCCGGGCAGCCGCGCCAAGATCGGCGTCATCAGCCACGATTCGTCGATCGACCCGGTCGGCGCGTGCGTCGGCATGAAGGGCAGCCGCGTCCAGGCGGTCGTCCAGGAAATGCAGGGCGAGAAGATCGACATCATCCCCTGGTCGGAAGACACCGCGACCTTCGTCGTCAACGCGCTGCAGCCGGCCAATGTCAGCCGCGTGGTGCTCGACGAAGAAGAAGAGCGGATCGAGGTGGTGGTCCCCGACGACCAGCTCAGCCTGGCGATCGGCCGCCGCGGCCAGAACGTGCGCCTGGCCTCGCAACTGACCGGCAAGGCGATCGACATCCTGACGGAGGAAGACGCCAGCGAGAAGCGCCAGAAGGAGTTCGTGGAACGCTCCGAAATGTTCCAGCGCGAACTCGACGTCGACGAGACGCTGGCGCAGCTGCTGGTCGCCGAAGGCTTCGGCGCACTGGAGGAAGTCGCCTATGTCGAGCAGGACGAGATCGCGTCGATTGAGGGCTTCGACGAAGATCTCGCCGCCGAACTGCAGAACCGCGCGACCGAAGCGCTGGAGCGCCGCGAGGAGAACAATCGCGAGGAGCGCCGTGCGCTCGGCGTTTCCGACGATCTGGCGACCATGCCCTACCTCACCGAGGCGATGCTGGTGACGCTGGGCAAGGCGGGCATCAAGACGCTCGACGACCTTGCCGACCTCGCCACCGACGAACTGGTCGAAAAGCGCCGCGCCCAGCCGCCGCGCCGCTCGGAGAACGCGCCCAAGATCGACAACAAGGGCGGTATTCTTGCCGAATACGGCCTGAGCGACGAGCAGGGCAACGAGATCATCATGGCCGCGCGCGCGCACTGGTTCGACGACGAACCGACCGCGGCAGCCGCCGCCGACACCGGGGAGGACGCGGATGCGGAAACCTCCCAATGAGACGGTAACGCTTCAAGATAACGCTGCGTCTTCTTCCTCCCCTCCCGCTCGCGGGAGGGGATCGAGGGGTGGGCCTGCGGGCTCCTCCGGCGATGGCGCCGGGGGAAAACGCGAGCCTAGCCCTTCCCGGGAGCGGGAGGGGGAGGCGATCCGCAAGTGCATTCTCTCGGGCGATCGGGAGGTCCGGGGCGAGCTGATCCGGCTGGCGCTGGGCCCGGACGGCACGGTGCTGCCCGACGTGCGCGGCAAGGCCCCAGGGCGGGGTGCGTGGATCGGCGTCGACAAGGCGACGCTCGACCAGGCGATCGCCAAGGGCAAGCTGCGCGGCGCGCTGGCGCGCGCGTTCAAGTCGAACGCGCTCGGCATTCCCGACGGCCTGTCCGATCTGATCGCCGGGGCGCTCAGGAAGGTGGCGCTCGACCGGCTCGGCCTCGAATCCCGCGCCGGAAACGTCGTGATCGGCTCCGAGCGGATCGAGGCCGCGGCACGAAGCGGCAAGCTGCACCTGCTGTTCCATGCCTGCGACGCGGGCACCGACGGCAACCGCAAGCTCGATCAGGCATGGCGCGTCGGCAGCGACGCCGAAGGAACGAATTTGAAGGGGTTGGTTCTTCCGCTCGGAAGGACCATATTGTCCTTGGCACTGGGCCGCGAGAATGTGGTACATGGCGGCCTGACCGACCCCGATGCCGCCCGGCGGTTGCGCGACGCGCTCGACCGCTGGCTGCACTTTATCGGCCCTGACCCGGAACCCGCACCTTGCGAAACGGCCTCGCACGGCGCATCGGCACATGGGGCGCATGAACCGGGTTCGGCCGACGAGACGACAGAGGAATTTGAGTGAGCGACACGGATAACGAAAAGCCGAAACTGGGCGCCCGCGCACCGCTGGGCCTGAAGCGCACGGTCGAGACCGGCAAGGTGAAGCAGAGCTTCAGCCATGGCCGCTCGAACACCGTGGTCGTGGAGGTCAAGCGTCGTCGCGTGCTGGGCAAGCCCGGCGAGGCCGAGGCGGCGCCGCCGCCCGCCCCGGCGCCTGCGCCCGCCCCCGCCGCCAAGGCACCGCCGCCCGCACCCAAGCCGGCGCCGCGCCCGGCCGTCTCCAACGAGACGCCGCGCGAGCGCCAGGAGCGCCTGCTTCGCGAGGCCGAGGAGCAGCGCATGAATGCGCTGGAGGAAGCGCGCCGTCGCGAGGAGCGTGAGAAGGCTGAGGCTGCCGAGGAAGAACGCCGCCGCGCCGAGGAGAATCGCCGCGAGGCGGAGCGCCAGGCCGAGCAGGCCGAGGAAGAGGCGAAGGCGGTCGAGACCCCTGCCCCCGCCCCGGTCGAGGCGCGCGAAGCGCCGGCGGCTCCTGCTCCGCAAGCCGCGCCGCAGGCAGAACCGGCTGCACCGGCCGCGCCGACGCCGCGCACCATCGAGCTCGACAGCAGCCTGCCGGCGCCGCGTCGCTTCACGCCCGTGCAGCGTCCGGAACGGCCGCAACCGGCCGCGCGCCGGCCCCAGGCCGAGCCCGAGAAGGAAGCAGCCGCCCCCGCCGGCAAGCGCAGCAACGAGGCGCCCGCGCGCCCGGCGCGTGACCGCAAGGGGCCGGTGGACGACCGTCGTCGCGCCGGCAAGCTGACCGTCAACCGCGCGCTGGGCGACGATGAGGGCGCGCGCGCCCGCAGCCTTGCCGCGCTGAAGCGTGCCCGCGAGAAGGAGCGTCGCGCCCATGGCGGCGGCGGTTCGCGCGAGCCGCAGGCGAAGCAGGTCCGCGACGTCACCGTGCCGGAGACGATCACCGTCCAGGAACTCGCCAACCGCATGGCCGAGAAGGGCGCCGACCTGGTGAAGGCGCTGTTCAAGATGGGCATGATGGTCACCGTCAACCAGACGATCGACCAGGATACGGCGGAGCTGCTGGTCAGCGAGTTCGGCCACAATATCCGTCGCGTGTCCGAATCGGACATCGATCTGTCGCTCGACACCAGCGAGGATCCGGAAGAGTCGCTGAAGCCGCGGCCGCCGGTGGTCACCATCATGGGCCATGTCGACCACGGCAAGACCAGCCTGCTCGATGCGCTGCGCGGCACGGGCGTCGCCGGCCATGAGGCAGGCGGCATCACGCAGCATATCGGCGCCTATCAGGTGACGATGAAGGACAAGTCGCGGATCACCTTCCTCGACACGCCGGGCCACGAGGCCTTCACCGAAATGCGTGCGCGCGGTGCCGACGTGACCGACATCGTCGTGCTGGTGGTGGCGGCCGACGACGGGCTGATGCCGCAGACGATCGAGGCGATCAACCACACCAAGGCGGCCGGCGTGCCGATCATCGTGGCGATCAACAAGGTCGACAAGCACGACGCCAACCCGCAGCGCATCCGCGAACGGTTGCTCGAGCATGAGGTGATCGTCGAGGAGATGGGCGGCGACGTCCAGAACGTCGAGGTTTCCGCGCTCAAGAAGATCGGGCTGGACGAGCTGATCGACAAGATCCAGATCCAGGCCGAGCTGATGGAGCTGAAGGCCAATCCCGATCGCGATGCCGAAGGGACGGTGATCGAGGCCAAGCTCGACAAGGGTCGCGGCCCGGTGGCGACCGTTCTGGTCAGCCGCGGCACGCTGAAGGTCGGCGATGTGTTCGTGGTCGGTGCCGAATCGGGCAAGGTCCGCGCGCTGATCGACGACAAGGGTCGCCAGGTGAAGGAGGCCGGCCCCTCGGTCCCGGTCGAGGTACTCGGCATCTCGGGTGTGCCGTCGGCGGGCGATCCGCTGCAGGTCGTCGAGAACGAGGCGCGCGCCCGCGAGGTCGCGGAATATCGCCGCGGCGTCATCCAGCAGAAGCGCACGACGCAGGCGCCGGCGAGCCTGGAGAGCATGTTCAGTGCGCTCAAGGACAAGCAGGCGATCGAATATCCGCTGGTCATCAAGGCGGATACGCAGGGCACGGTGGAAGCGATCATCGGCAGCCTCAACAAGCTGTCGACCGATGACATCCGGGTCCGCATCCTGCATTCGGGCGTCGGCGGCATCACCGAAAGCGACGTGACGCTGGCAGGTGCGAGCGGCGCGCCGATCATCGGCTTCAACGTCCGTGCCAATGCCAAGGCGCGCGAGATCGCCGAGCGGCAGCAGGTCGCGTTGAAATATTACGACGTGATCTACGACCTGATCGACGAGATCCGCGCAGGCATGGCAGGCGAGCTCGGCCCCGAAGCGTTCGAAACGGTGGTCGGCCGCGCCGAAATCCGCGACGTCTTCTCCGCGGGCAAGCACGGCAAGGCCGCCGGTCTGCTGGTCGTCGAAGGCGCGATCCGCAAGGCGCTCAAGGCGCGCATCACCCGCGAGGACGTCATCATCTACAATGGCGAAATCGCGAGCCTGCGTCGCTTCAAGGACGATGTCGTCGAAGTCCGCGCCGGTCTGGAATGCGGTGTGACGTTCACCCAGAACTTCACCGATATCCGCCCCGGCGACTTCCTCGAAACCTTCGAGGTCGAACTGCGCGAACGGACGCTGTAACGACGCTCCCCCTCCCGCGGGCGGGAGGGGAGAAACATGCAAAAAGACACCGAAACTCAGTCGATCCGCACGCTGCGCGTCGGCGAGCAGGTCCGCCATGTGCTGTCGGAAATCCTGCAGCGCGGCGACGTGCATGACGATACGCTCAGCCAACATCTGGTGAGCGTCACCGAGGTGCGCATGTCGCCCGACCTGCGCCATGCCACCGTTTTCGTGAAGCCGCTGCTGGGCAAGGACGAGGAGGCGGTGCTGAGGGCACTGCGCACCAACACAGCCTATCTGCAGCGCGAGGTCGCGCATCGGGTGAAGATGAAATACGCCGCGCGCCTCAAGTTCCTCGCCGACGAAAGCTTCGACGAGGGCAGCCATATCGATGCGCTGCTTCGCTCGCCGGATATCGCCCGCGACCTCGACGAAAGCGACGATTGACGGCGTCGGTTCGTCCTTGCGGGGATGACGGCGGCGCGGCGCTGCCGTATGGCGCTCGGCCATGACCAACGCCCCCGCCCCTGCGCTGCTCGCCAAGGCCGAAACGCTTACCGAGGCGCTGCCCTATCTGCAGCGCTATGCCGGCGCGACCTTCGTGGTGAAATACGGCGGCCATGCGATGGGCGATCCCGAACTGGCGCGCGACTTCGCGGAGGATGTCGTGCTGTTGAAGGCGGTCGGCATCAATCCGGTGGTGGTGCACGGCGGTGGGCCACAGATCGGCCGCATGCTGAAGCAGCTCGGGGTCGAATCGAGCTTCGTCGACGGCCTTCGCGTCACCGATGCTGAAACCGCCAAGGTCGCCGAAATGGTCCTGTCGGGTGCGATCAACAAGGAGATCGTCGCCTGGATCGGCCAGGCCGGTGGCCGCGCGGTCGGCCTGTCGGGCAAGGACGGCAATTTCGTGCGCGCTGCCAAGGTCGCTCGCACCACGCGCGATCCCGACAGCAACATCGAACGCGCCGTCGACCTGGGCTTCGTCGGTGAGCCCGAGATGATCGATCGTTCGGTGATCGACACCGTCTCCGCCGCCGGCATGATCCCGGTGGTGGCGCCGATCGGCATCGGCGCCGATGGCCACACCTACAATATCAACGCCGACACCATGGCCGGCGCGATCGCTGGCGCGCTGGGCGCCAAGCGCCTGTTCCTGCTGACCGACGTCGCCGGCGTGCTCGACAAGCAGGGCGAGCTGATGACCGACCTCAACCCCGCACGCATCGCCGAACTGCGCAGCGACGGCACCATCTCCGGCGGCATGATCCCCAAGCTCGAGACCTGCGTCTCGGCGGTCGATGCCGGGGTGGAGGCGGCGGTCATCCTCGACGGCCGCGTGCCGCACGCCATGCTCCTCGAAATCTTCACCCGGCGCGGCGCCGGTACGCTGGTCGCGCGCTGAGCGAGGGCGAGTGGCGGCACCGGCCGACAGCTCTGCGTCTTCGCATCATCATTGCCGCGCAGGCGAGGCCTCTGCGTATCAGGCGGTCACCTCTGATTCGTTCTGCTCTACCGTCCGTCGGCGCCGAAATTGAGCCGGCGCGTCAGATTGTAGTCGAGCACCGCGACGACGAAATAGGCGAGCATCTGCTTGGTGCGTTGCCACCAGCCGACGTGCCGTTTCCACCAGTCGCGGGTGATGCGCTCGCTATCGGCGATCTCGCCCTCGACATAGGCGCGCACGTGTTGGGCGAAGGCGCGATCCTCGATCCGCAGCATCACCTCCATGTTGAGGAACAGGCTGCGCACGTCGAAATTGGCCGATCCGATGTGCACCGCGTCATCGACCACGTAGAGCTTGGTGTGCAGCTTGGTCGGCTGATATTCGTAGATCTCGACCCCCTTGCGCAGCAGGCCGGCATAGGTGAATCGCGCCGCGGCAATCGTGGCATTGTTGTCCGATTTCGCCGCGGTGACGATGCGGACGCGCGATCCAGGCCGGCGGCTGGTCTTGTCGAACCGACGCAGCATTGCCGGCGTCGGGCAAAAATAGGCGGCGATGATATCGGCGCGCGCCGCATCGCGCAGGTCGTCGCGCAGCGTCCGCGCCCAAGCCGACAGCCGCCGCGTCGGGCCGCCGATCAGCCAGCGTATGTCTCCCTCCGTCTCGCTGAAGCGATAGATCGTCCGCCGCAGCCGGGCGATGCGCGCGTGCGGCGTCTGCACCCAGTCCGACAGCGTGTCGAAATAGGCAGCGATGCGTCCCGCCGCCGGCCCGTCGACGATCAGCCCCAGGTCGCGCCAGGCATGTCCGGCCGGCTTCCCGAAATAGCTGTCGTCGATGTTGAAGCCGCCGATGATCGCCCGCCGCTCGTCGGCCAACGCCAGCTTCTGGTGATTGCGCAACAGATAGCGCCGGCCGAACCGCGGCTCGAACCGGCAGACGGTGGCCCCGGCCTCCTCCAATGGTGCGAAGAAATGCTCGTCCGACGCCGCGTCGCTGCCGAACCCGTCGACCACCAGCGACACGCGGACCCCGCGCCGGGCCGCCGCCAGCAGCGCGTCGCGCACCCGGCGCCCGGACTCGTCGTCGGCATAGATATAGTAGATGAAGCGCAGCGACGTTTGCGCCTGCTCGATCAGCGCGACCAGCGCATCCAGGCGGCGCGGGCCGTTCACCAGCAGCGTCAGCCGGTTGCCGCCGACGGTGAAGCTGGGCTGTGCCGAGGGCTGGTCCATCGCACCCGCTTGCCCGCGCGCACTCGTCGCTTCAAGCGGCGATTTCCTTGACATCCGGGTGCCCATTCCCTAGTTTGCGGCTCTTCCATTCATCGAAGTCTTGCGAAGGAAGCGTTTCATGGCGCGCGTTACTGTCGAGGATTGCGTCGACAAGATCCCCAACCGGTTCGATCTGGTGCTGCTCGCCGCCCAGCGGGCACGGCAGATTTCCGGCGGCGCTGACCTGACGCTCGACCGCGATCGCGACAAAAATCCTGTCGTTGCGCTGCGCGAGATCGCCGAGCAGACGGTGAAGCCGCGCCACCTCGAGGAAGCGCTGGTCAGCGGGCTGCAGAAGGTGCAGGTCGACGACGACGACACGCCCGATGAGGTCGGCAGCCTGGCCGCCTCGGCCGAGGCGCTGCGCCTGACCGCGGCCGCGCCGCCGCGCACCACCAACATCGGCGGCGATTACGAGGGCTGAGCCCTGCCGAATCCCATACCGACAACAAGAGCCCGCGGCCCCCGGCCCGCGGGCTTTTTGCTTTAAGTCTGCCTTTCCTGCGATGAAACGCCCCGGCCCCGCATGACCACGCCCGATCCCCGCCCCATCCTGCTTTTCGATTCGGGCGTCGGCGGCCTGTCGGTGATGGCCGAGGCGCGCCGGCTGTTGCCGCAGTCGAGCATGGTCTATGTCGCCGATTCGGCGGGCTTTCCCTATGGTACCAGGGCCGAGGCAGAGATCGCCGGGCGCGTGCCGGCGCTGCTCGGCCGGCTTGCCGAGCGCTACGATCCCCGGCTGATCGTCATCGCCTGCAACACCGCCTCGACCATCGCGCTCGCCGCGGTGCGCGCCGCGCTCGACCTGCCGATCGTCGGCACGGTGCCGGCGATCAAGCCCGCCGCGGCGATCAGCAAGACGCGGGTGATCGGCGTGCTCGGCACGCAGGCGACGGTGCGCCAGCCCTATGTCGACCGCCTCGCCAGCGAATTCGCCGCCGACTGCACCGTGCTGCGCCACGGCTCGGCCGAGCTGGTCGAGCTCGCCGAGGCGGTGCTGCATGGCGCGACCCCGCCCGATGCGGCGTTCGCCGACGTGCTCACCGGCCTGTTCGATCAACCGGGCGGCGACCGGCTGGACGTGATCGTCAACGCCTGCACGCACTTCCCCTTGGTCGCCGACCGCCTGGCGGCAGCCGCCCCGCGACCGGTCCGCTTCGTCGACGGCAACGCCGGCATCGCGCGACGCATCGCCGCGCTTACCGATGGCCAGGCGTGGCCGGAGGCGCGCACCGGCCGCGCCGTTTTCACCCGACTCGACGATGACGCGCGGGCGCTGGCACCGGCGCTCGCCCGGTTCGGGCTCGACACGCTGGAATCGCTGTGATCGTCACCGCGACCGCTTTGATCTGGCACAAATCCATCGCGTCCCGGTTGCGGCTAAGGCGATGTACCCGTTCGAACGACGGGAAAACTCTGGTATCAGCGGGTGTAGAGGCTTAGGTAAGGCGGCATGGACAGCGACGGCACGGTGGCGCGGACGGTCGATTATTCCCGCGTCTTCACCCAGGCGATCGACCGGCTGCATGCCGAGGGTCGCTATCGGGTGTTCATCGACATCCTGCGCAACAAGGGTGCCTTTCCCAACGCGCGGTGCTTCGCCGGCCATAACGGGCCGAAGCCGATCACCGTCTGGTGTTCCAACGATTATCTGGCGATGGGCCAGCATCCCGCGGTGATCGCGGCGATGGAGGAGGCGCTGCACGATGTCGGCGCCGGTTCCGGCGGCACGCGCAACATCGGCGGCAACACGCATTACCACATCGATCTGGAGGGCGAACTCGCCGACCTGCACGGCAAGGAAGCGGCCTTGCTGTTCACCTCGGGCTATGTCTCCAACGAGGCGACGCTGTCGACGCTGGCGAAGCTGTTCCCGGGCATGATCATCTTTTCCGACGAGATGAACCATGCTTCGATGATCGCGGGCATCCGCCATTCGGGCTGCGAGAAGCGCATCTTCCGCCACAACGACCTGGCGCACCTGCGCGAATTGCTGGCCCAGGCCGATCCCGCCGCGCCCAAGCTGATCGCGTTCGAAAGCGTCTATTCGATGGACGCCGATGTCGCGCCGATCGCGGCGATCTGTGACCTGGCCGAGGAATTCAACGCGCTGACCTATCTCGACGAGGTCCATGCCGTCGGCATGTACGGCGCGCGCGGCGGTGGCATTTCGGAACGTGACGGTGTCGCCGACCGGCTGACGATCATCGAGGGCACGCTAGGCAAGGCGTTCGGCGTCATGGGCGGCTATATCGCCGCCGACCGCACGATCATCGACGTGATCCGCAGCTATGCACCGGGCTTCATCTTCACCACCTCGCTGTCGCCGGTGCTGGTCGCCGGCGCGCTGGCGAGCGTACGCCACCTCAAGGCCTCGTCGGTCGAGCGCGAGGGCCAGCAGGCCGCCGCCACCGAGCTGAAGGCGATGATGCGGGCGGCCGGGCTGCCGGTGATGGAGTCGACCACGCACATCGTGCCGGTGATGGTCGGCGATCCCGTCAAGGCCAAACGGATCAGCGACATCCTGCTCGCCGAATACGGTATCTATGTGCAGCCGATCAATTTCCCGACGGTGCGGCGCGGCCCCGCGCGGCTGGG
>JBQCHA010000253.1:0-3196 GCA_051955175.1 Sphingomonas sp. | reverse complement strand
CGCGGCCGTGGATCGTGTGGAAGCCGTAGGTTTCCATGTAATAGGGGAAGCGCGACGAACAGCCGATGCCGGAGACGAACACCGTCTTCGCCGGATCGGCGCCAAGCTGCGGCATGGTGCGCTGCACCGCCTTCAGGATGGCATAATCGCCACAGCCCGGGCACCAGCGGACCTCCTGGTCGGTTTCCCAGTCCTTGGTGGTCGTCTTGATCGGGGTCATCTCGTTCATTGATCGTGTCCTGGCGTCATTCGGACTGGGGCGACGTCGCGCCGCGCAGTTCGCCATCGTCATGGCCGGAGACCGGCTCCGGAAGCTGGGTGCGGTCGGCCGGCAACTCGCCCCCTTCGTTGCCGGCGATGCCGTCGAAGAAGGTGTCGATTGCCGCCTCGATCTCGGCGATGCGGAACGGCTGGCCCGACACCTTGTTGAGCGGCTTCGCGTCGACCAGGAACTGGTCGCGCAGCACCGTCTTCAGCTGGCCGGTGTTCATCTCGGGCACGAGGATGTTCTCGTAACCCTTGAGCAGCGCACCAAGATTGGCTGGCATCGGCCAGATGTGGCGCAGGTGGATGTGGCTGACATCCAGCCCGCGCTTGCGCGCGCGGCGCACCGCCTGGTGGATCGGCCCGAAGGTCGAGCCCCAGCCGACGATCGCCAGCTTGCCCGAGGTTTCGCCCAGCTCGACCTGCTGATCGGGCACCTTGATGCCGGCGACCTTGTCGCGCCGCACGTCGGTCATCTGCTGGTGGTTGACGGGCGAGTAATCGATGTTGCCGGTGCCAGCCTTCTTCTCGATCCCGCCGATACGGTGGAGCAGCCCCGGCGTGCCGGGCTTGACCCACGGGCGCGCCAGCTTCTCGTCGCGGGCATAGGGCAGGAAGCCCTCCGCCGGTGCCTCTTCCAGGAACGCAACAGGAAATGCCTCGTAGCCGCTGATATCGGGCACTTTCCATGGTTCGGCGGCATTGGCGATATAGCCGTCGGTCAGCAGCATCACCGGCGTCATATATTGCGTCGCGATGCGGCATGCCTCGATCGCGCAGTCGACGCAGTCGGCCGCCGAGCGCGCGGCGATCACCGGCATCGGCGCGTCGCCGTTGCGGCCGTACACCGCCTGGTAGAGGTCCGACTGCTCGGTCTTGGTCGGCAGACCCGTCGAAGGGCCGCCGCGCTGCGAATTGACGACCACCAGCGGCAGCTCGGTCATGATCGCAAGGCCGATCGCCTCGGTCTTGAGTGCGATGCCGGGGCCCGACGACGAGGTGACGCCGAGCTGCCCCGCATAGGAGGCGCCGATTGCGCTTGCCACCGCGGCGATTTCGTCTTCCGCCTGGAAAGTGGTGACGCCGAATTCCTTCAGCCGCGACAGGTGATGCAGGATCGCCGAGGCAGGCGTGATCGGATAACCGCCGAAGAACATCGGCAACTTGGCGAGTTGCGCCCCGGCGACGAGACCGTACGCGATCGATTCAGCGCCGGTGACGGTGCGGTACAGGCCCGGCTCGGCCGGGGCCGCGGGCACGTGCAGCTGGCCGACCATGCGGCCCAGCTCCGCCGTCTCGCCGTACGCGTGGCCGGCGTTCAGCGCGGCGATGTTCGCCTCGGCCAGTTCGGGCGCCTTGGCGAACTTGGCCTTCAGCCAGTCGACGATCGGCTGGCGCTGGCGGTCGAACATCCACAGCGCCAGGCCCAGCGTCCACATATTCTTGCAGCGCAGCGCTTCCTTGTTGCCCAGCCCGAAGGGCTTCACGGCATCGAGCGTCAGCTGCGAGATGTTGAGCTTGAGCAGCTGCCACTTGGCGAGACTGTCGTCCTCGAGCGGGTTGGCGTCATACTTCGCCTTGGCGAGGTTGCGGTCGCCGAACTCGCCTTCATCGGCAATGATCAGGCCGCCGGGCTTCAGCGCCTCGACATTCACCTTGAGCGCCGCCGGGTTCATGGCAACCAACACATCGGGCGCGTCGCCGGCGGTTTCCACCGCGGTCGAACCGAAGTTGATCTGGAATGCCGAGACGCCGAACAGCGTCCCCTGCGGCGCGCGGATTTCCGCCGGGAAATCGGGGAAGGTCGCGAGATCGTTGCCGGCCAGCGCGGTCGAGAGCGTGAATTGCCCGCCCGTCAGCTGCATGCCGTCGCCACTGTCGCCAGCGAACCGGACGACGACGGATTCTGCGGGAGGCGTGGCGCTCGCTTCTTCGCGAGTCACCTGATGAGCGGCGGTTGCCATGTAACAGTCCTGCAAACAAACGTTGCGCGCCCTCTACGCCCGGGGCGCCTTCAGCCCAAGGTAGAAATTGACGGGGCGCGTGCAAACGGTTCTTTTTCGCCATGCGCAAATACGCCGCCGAGAGTCAGGATCGAGGCGACGTGGCGCGCCGACACCTCCATGGCATCCTCGCCATAGCCGCCGCCGAGCACGCTGGCGAGCGGGATGCCCCGGTCCAACGCGATGCCGGCGATGAACCTGTCGCGCGCCGCCAGCCCCTCGCCGCTTACCGACAGCCGCCCCAGCCGGTCGCCCGCGAACGGATCGACGCCCGCCTGATAGAGGATCATGTCGGGTACCGCCTCGTCGATCAGCGGCAGCAGGGTGTCGCGCAACGTCTCCAGGTAGATCGTATCGCCCGCGCCGTCGGGCAGGCCCACGTCCAGCGTGGAGCGCGCCTTGCGTACCGGGAAGTTCTTCTCGGCGTGGATCGAGTAGGTCGAGATGTCGGCCCGCCCGGCCGTCAGCGCGGCGGTGCCGTCGCCCTGATGCACGTCGCAATCGACGATCAGCACCTGGCCGGCCCTGCCCTCCTCGACCAGGCGCACCGCAGCGACGGCGAGATCGTTGAACACGCAGAAGCCGGCGCCGGTGTCGCCGAGCGCGTGGTGACTGCCCCCGGCGCTGTTGGCGGCGAAGCCCCGTTCCAGCGCGAGCAGCGCCGCCTGATAGGTGCCGCCCGGCACCACCTGCGCGCGCCGAGCCACCGCCGCCGTGACCGGAAAGCCGATCCGCCGTTCCTTGTCGCGCGGCACCCGCGCCTCCAGCACCTCGGTGACATAAGCCGGGTTGTGCACCGCCTCCAGCCAGCGTCGCGGGCTCGGCCCGGGGTCGCTCCCCCCCCGCCCCGGGCCGCCGGCCGGCCAAACGGGGCCCCCACCCCCCGGCGTGGTGCAATGGTCTTTAGTGCCTTCGGGCGCCCGCGCGCC
>JBQCHA010000252.1:0-13071 GCA_051955175.1 Sphingomonas sp. | reverse complement strand
CGAGATGTTGATGACAGACTGGCCGATCATCGCACAGCCGCCCATCGCGCCGATGAAGCCGGTGAAGAAATTGGCGATCCCCTGCCCCACGCATTCGCGGCGCTTGTCGCTGCGCGTCTCGGTCATCTCGTCGACGATCGCGGCGGTCAGCATCGTCTCGAGCAGGCCGACCGCGGCCATGCCCAGCGAATAGGGCGCGATGATGCGCAGCGTGTCCCACGTGAACGGCACGTGCGGCACGCGGATATGCGGCAGCGTCGAGGGAAGATGCCCCATGTCGCCGACGGTGTTGACGTGCGTACCGGTGGCGAAGGTGAACACCGACAGCGCGATCACCGCGACCAGCGGCGCGGGCACCGCCTTGGTGAGGCGCGGAAGCAGGTAGATGATCGCCAGCGTCGCCGCGACGAGCACATAGGTGATCGGTGCGACATGCGTCAGCTGCGGCAGCTGCGCCATGAAGATCAGGATGGCGAGCGCATTGACGAAGCCGGTGATCACCGATCGCGACACGAAACGCATCAACAGGTTGAGCCGCAGCGCCCCGGCGATCATCTGGAACACGCCCATCAGCACGGTCGCGGCGAACAGGTAATCGACCCCATGCGCGCGGACCAGCGGCCCGACCAGCACCGCAACCGACGCGGTGGCCGCCGAGATCATTCCCGGCCGGCCACCAGTAATCGCGATGATGCAGGCGATCGAGAAGCTGGCGTACAGTCCGACGCTGGGATCGACGCCGGCGACGATCGAAAAGCCGATCGCCTCAGGAATCAGCGCCAGCGCGACCATCAGCCCGGACAGGAACTCGGTGCGCGGGTTCTCCAGCCAGTCGCGGCGGATGTTCGAGGCGAAGGACATGCGGACGTCGGGCATTGGGCTTCCTGCTGGCGCGCGGACGCCGTCGGCGAGCAACCGGTCGGCTTTGGCGGCGATGTTTGTGTTGCAGCGCAGCATGGGCGCCGCCGCGGCTTCTATAGGCCGGGCGGCGGCGGATCAACCCTGGGCCAGCGCCACCAGCATCGACTTGGTCAGCACCTGCGGCAGCACCTGCGGCCGATCGGCGCCCGGCGCGTAATAGAGATACAGCGGCACGCCGGCGCGGTTATGCGCCTCGATGAAGCGACCGAGCTTCGGGTCGCCGTCGGTCCAGTCGCCCTCCAGCACGGCGACATGATGCTGGGCGAACGCCTGCTGCACCGCGTCGGTCTCGATCGCGGTCTTCTCGTTGACCTTGCAGGTCAGGCACCAGTCGGCAGTGAAATAAGCGAACACCGGCCGCCCCTGTTGGCGCAGGCTGGCAAGCGTCGCCTGGCTGAACGGCTGCGTGCCAGCCGGCGCCGCGGCGGCGGCGCGAGGAGCGGAGGAGATGGACGCCGTGCCAATCGCGACGACGACCAGCATCAGCAGCGCCAGCGCCCAGCCGCTACCCAGCCCGCGCGCCTGCCGCCGCCCGGCGATCCACAGCAGGATCGCGAGCACCAGCGCGGTGCCCAGTCCCAGCGTCATCGCGTTGATCCCCGCCTGGCGCCCCAGCACCCAGGCGAGGCCGAGCGCCGTCAGGAACATCGGAATCGCCAGGATGTGGCGGAACGTCTGCATCCACGCGCCCGGCTTCGGCAGCCGCCGGCGCAGCGCCGGCACGAAGCCGATCGCCAGGAACGGCAGCGCCAGCCCGAGCCCCAGCCCGGCGAACACGGCAAGCGCCGCCGGCCACGGCAACACCAGTGCCGCCCCCAGCGCCGCGCCCATGAAGGGCCCGGTGCACGGCGTTGCGATGAATGCGGCCAGCGCGCCGGTGGCAAACGCGCCGCCGACGCCGCTGCTGTTGCCGACGAAGCGCGGCGTCGGCAGCTCGAACAGCCCGGCGAGGTTGAAAGCGATGGCGGTGGTCAGCAGCAGCAGGATCAGGATGGCATGCGGGTCCTGCAGCTGGAACGCCCAGCCGATCGCCGCGCCGCCAGCCCTCAGCGCAAGGATGATCGCCCCCAGCGCCACACACACCACGATGACGCCCAGCGTATAGGCGATTGCCTCGTGCCGCGCCTCGCGCTCGTCGACCTTGGCGTTGGCGAGGCTCAGCGCCTTCAGGCTGAGGATCGGGAACACGCAGGGCATGATGTTGAGGATCAGCCCGCCGAGGATCGCGCCGCCCAGCGCGGCCAGTATCAGCCCGAAGCCGCCGCTATGACCTTCATCCGCCCCTTTCGTATCGCGGCCGCCGGCCGTGGCGGACGCACTCGCCGCCGGCACCACTCCGGGGTTGGCGGTAACGCGGAGCGCCTGGTCAGCGCCGATCCGCAGCAGCCCTTCGATGGGTCCAGCGGCTGGACCAGTCGCCTTGGTATCGACCACCACGCGATTGCCATCGTGAACGATGCTCTGCGGCGCGGCGTAATTGACCAGCCCGGTGGTGATCGGGAAGAAATAGCCGTCGTCGACGGTCGCGCTTGCCGGATAGGGAATGGCGATGCGGATTTGGCCGTTCTCGACCTGGTAAGTGGCGGTGGCGCCGAGCGGCCGGGGCAGCGCACGGCGCCAGGCATCGAACCGCGCCTGCGCGTCCGGCGACACCGCGCCGTCGCCGACGGTCAGGTTCAACGACAGGTCAGATTGTTCCGGCACGCACATCTGGTCGGTGCACACGAGATAGCTCAAGTGCAGCTTGACCGGCAGCGGCGTGCCCTTCGCCAGCCCCGCGGGCACGTGCAGCGTCACCAGCGGCGCATAGGGCTTTTCATAGACGAAGTTCATCAACCCGGCGAGCAGCAGTTGCCCCGGCATCGGATAGCGCGGATCGCCGGCGGACATGCCCTTGGGCAGCGTCCAGTCGTACTTCGCGGGAAAGCCCGCATCGCCCGGATTGACCCAATAGCCGTGCCAGCCGGGCTGCGGATCGGTGTCGATCGCGACCGTCACGTCGCTGCCGGCGGCTGGCGCGTCGCTCTCGGCCACCAGCTTCATCGCCAGGTGATGCGCCCCGCCCGCCGCTGGCATGGTGTCCGCCCGCGCGACGGCGCCGACGGCCAGCATCGCAAACAACAGCACAAGCAGGCGTGACAGAAAGCGCATGACGGGCCTTTTCATCGGGACAGCCTGCCGCACATAGCGTTCCGCCTGGCGCTTTGCACCTCCTGCCGGGCGTACCCGATCAGCGCTTCTCGAAGCGGCGGACGTTCTCGCCTAACCGGTTGTCGGCAATGCTGAGGGCGTCTCCGGTGAAGTCGACGACGAACGCCGGGCTGCGATCGATGCCCGGCGCCAGCCCCGCAGTGTTGCCGGCGATGCGCAGGCCGTTGCACGGGAATTTCTGACCCTCGGCGCCGATGACGATGAACGCCGTCCAATTCTCCTTGTCGCGGCCCTGCACGAAGGTGTTGCCGGTGATCGAGCCGGTGCCGCCGTTCGACAGGTCGATCATGTAATTGGTCTTGTGCCCATGGCTGTCGTCGAAGCTGTTGTCGGCAATGGTGACGCGGGGGCTGCGCAGCTTGACGTAATGGCCGCCCTGCCCGCGTTCGAAGCGCGAGCTGGTCAACGTCACGCTGCCGTCGGTCGCCAGGTAGATCGAGTGCGCGCAGTCGGCCGCCGCGTCGCACGTGCCGAGCCCGGAAAAGGTCGAATGATCG
Source organism: Sphingomonas sp. (assembly GCA_051955175.1). Lineage (GTDB taxonomy): Bacteria > Pseudomonadota > Alphaproteobacteria > Sphingomonadales > Sphingomonadaceae > Sphingomonas. The sequence goes on along the minus strand of JBQCHA010000252.1, from coordinate 9,442 downwards.
ATTACGATCCGCGCGCCGCCCTGCTCGTTGCCCAGAATGCCTTCCTGGCTGTCGAGGAACATCGCGTTGGTGACGGTGAGGTCGCCATTCTCCATGCGGATGCCGGCGCCGTTGCCGTCACGCACCGCCATGTTGCGGAACACGATGCCGTCGATGGTCGATCCATTGCCACGCAGCACCAGCGCCGCCTTGCCCTCGCAGGTCGCCGCGTCGAACACCACCTTGCCCGCCGTCGCGGCGCGGAAGGTGACGCGCCCGTCCTCCTGCACCGCACATTGGCGATAGGTGCCGGGCGCGATCACGACCGTACCGGTACCGCGGCCGATCGCGTTCACCGCATCCTGCAGCGACGCGAAGCCGCGGCCATTTACGGCGAACGGCCCCGACTGGGCAGCGGCGGGACTGGCGACAAGGGTAGCGACGGCAAGCAGCAGGGCGCGCATGGGCGAGTTCCTTTCGCCCCACGACTGCCCGCGGCCAGCCGCCAAGGTAAAGCCCCAAGACGTCGCCCGAGTCCCGTCGCGGCACGGGCGGGACGGATCGCGCGTCAGTCGAGGTTCGGCCGCAACCAGCGCTTCGCCTGATCCTCGCTGACGCCGCGGCGGCGGGCATAGTCGCTGAGCTGGTCCTCGCCGATCCGCGCCACGCCGAAATATTCGGCCTGGGCGTGACCGAAGTAGAAGCCCGATACCGCTGCGGTGGGCAGCATCGCGAAGCTTTCGGTCAGCGTGATGCCGGTTGCGTTGCCCGCATCCAGCAGGTCGAACAGCACCGGCTTCAGGCTGTGCTCGGGGCACGCGGGATAGCCCGGCGCGGGGCGGATGCCGCGATATTGTTCCTTGATGAGCGCCTCGTTGGTCAGCTGCTCGCCCTCGGCATAACCCCACAGAGTGGTGCGGACGTGCGCGTGCAGCCGTTCGGCGAACGCCTCGGCAAAACGGTCGGCCAATGCCTTCAGCAGAATGTCCGAATAATCGTCGTGATTGGCCCGAAAGCGCGCCGAATGATCGTCGATGCCGTGAATGCCGACCGCGAAGCCGCCGATCCAGTCCGCCTCCGGCGTGATGAAGTCGGCCAGGCACATGTTGGCGCGGCCCTCGCGCTTGGCGATCTGCTGGCGCAGGAACGGCACGCGGACGCTGCGTTCGTTGCTGCGATCGAGATCGGGGATCGCCTCGGAGCCGGTATAATGCCCGCCATCACGGCTGACGTGATCCTCGACATGGGCGTAGTGGATCACGACGTCGTCGCCGTCGCGGTGGCACGGCCAGATCGCCGCCACGCCCTTCGCCGTCAGCCACTTTTCGGCGATAACGGTGTCGAGCATCTTCTGCGCGTCGGCGAACAGGCTGCGTGCGCTTTCACCCACCACCTTGTCATCGAGGATCGCCGGATAGACGCCGGCGAGCTCCCAGGCACGGAAGAACGGCGTCCAGTCGATATAGTCGCGCAGGTCGGCGAGATCCCAGTCCTCGAACACATGGCGACCGGGCCGCTTCGGGGCGGACGCCTTCAAAGCCGGATCGATGGTGAAGCCGCGCGCCCGCGCCTCCGCGATCGGCAACAGGGCATTGCCGCCGCCCCCGGCACGCTTGGCGCGGATCTCCGCATATTCCTCGGCGGTCTTTCCGACGAAGGGATCGCGCTGCGTCTCGCTGACCAGCGTGGAGGCGACGCCGACCGCACGGCTGGCGTCGAGCACATGCACCACCGGCCCCTCATAGGCGGGCGCAATCTTGAGCGCGGTATGCACCTTGGACGTGGTCGCACCACCGATCAGCAGCGGCATGGTGAAGCCGCCGCGCTGCATCTCCTCCGCCACCGTCACCATCTCGTCGAGCGACGGCGTGATGAGGCCGGACAGGCCGATCATGTCAGCGTCATTGTCGTTGGCGCTCTTCAGGATGTCCGACCACGGCACCATGACGCCGAGATCGACCACCTCGAAGCCGTTGCACTGCAGGACGACGCCGACGATGTTCTTGCCGATGTCATGGACGTCGCCCTTCACCGTCGCCATCACGATCTTGCCCTTGCCGCGCGCGCCAGGCGCCTTCTCGGCCTCGATGAAGGGCAGCAGATGCGCCACCGCCTTCTTCATGACGCGAGCGCTTTTAACGACTTGCGGCAGGAACATCTTGCCCGATCCGAACAGGTCGCCGACGACGTTCATGCCGTCCATCAGCGGCCCCTCGATCACCTCGATCGGCCGGCCGCCGGCTGCGGCGATCGCCTGCCGCGCCTCTTCAGTATCGTCGACGATGTGCGCGTCGATGCCCTTCACGAGCGCGTGCTCGAGCCGCTTGTTCACGTCCCAGCCGCGCCATTCGGCGGCCTGCTTCTCCGCCGCCGGGTCGCTGCCGCGATATTTCTCCGCCAGCGCGACCAGGCGCTCGCCCGCCTCGGGATCGCGGTTGAGGATGACGTCCTCGCAGGCCTGGCGCAGCTCCGGATCGATATCGTCGTAAATGTCGAGCTGGCCGGCGTTGACGATCGCCATGTCGAGCCCGGCGGGGATCGCATGATAGAGGAACACCGAGTGCATCGCGCGGCGCACCGGCTCGTTGCCGCGGAAGCTGAACGACAGGTTGGAGAGGCCGCCCGAGAAATGCACGTGCGGGCAGCGCGCCTTGATCTCCTTCACCGCCTCGATGAAGTCGACCGCGTAATTGTTGTGCTCCTCGATCCCCGTCGCCACGGCGAACACGTTGGCATCGAAGATGATGTCTTCGGGCGGAAAACCGATGCCGGTCAGCAACTTGTAGGCGCGTTCGCAAATCTCGACCTTGCGCTGCTTGGTGTCGGCCTGGCCGACCTCGTCGAACGCCATCACCACCACGGCGGCGCCGTACGCCATGCACAGCCTCGCTTCGGCGACGAATTTCTCCTCGCCCTCCTTCATGCTGATCGAATTGACGATCGGCTTGCCCGAGACACATTTCAGCCCGGCCTCGATCACCGACCATTTCGACGAGTCGATCATCACCGGCACCCGCGCGATGTCGGGCTCGGCGGCGATCAGCTTCAGGAACGTGGTCATCGCCTCGACGGCGTCGAGCAGCCCTTCGTCCATGTTGACGTCGATTACCTGCGCGCCGTTCTCGACCTGGCTGCGCGCGACCTCGACAGCGGCGGCATAATCGCCGGCCATGACCAGCTTCTTGAAGCGCGCCGAACCGGTGACGTTGGTCCGCTCGCCGATGTTGACGAAGGAGGAGGAAGAGTTGGTGGTGGTCATTGGGTCACAAATTCCGTTCGTGCTGAGCGCAGGCGAAGCACGTGTTGCACGCACGCCCATCGACAAGCTGAGGGCGAACGGTGAGAGAAAATCAGGCAGCCATCGTCATCGGCTCGAGACCCGCGAGGCGCGTGCGCCGCTCCGGCCGGGCGAGGTCGCGCGGCGTGAGCCCCTCGACCGCCTTGGCGATCGCCGCGATATGGTCGGGCGTCGAACCGCAGCAGCCGCCGAGCACATTGACCTGCCCCACATCGGCCCACGCCTTGACCAGCGCCGCCGTCTGCTCGGGCAGTTCGTCATATTCGCCGAGCTCGTTGGGCAGACCGGCATTGGGATAGACCATGATCAGCGTATCGGCGATCTGCGACAGCGTGCGAACATGCGGCCGCAACTGCTCGGCACCGAACGAACAATTGAGCCCGATCGTCAGCGGCCGGGCATGGCGTACAGCGTGCCAGAACGCCTCCACCGTGTGGCCGGAGAGATTGCGCCCCGAAAGGTCCGTCAGCGTCATCGACAACATGATCGGCAGGTCGCGGCCCAGCGCCTCGCCCGCCTCGATCGCGGCCATGATGCCAGCCTTGGCGTTCAAGGTATCGAACACCGTCTCGATCAGGATGAAATCCGCCCCGCCCTCGACCAGCGCGTCGATCTGCTCGCGATACACATGCTTGAGGTAGTCGAAGTCGATTTCCCGGAAGCCGGGATCCTCGACATCGGGTGACAGCGACAGCGTCTTGTTGGTCGGCCCGATCGCGCCGGCGACGAAGCGCGGGCGGCCATCCTTGGCGGCGAACTCATCGGCAACCCGCCGCGCCAGCCGCGCGCTCTCGACATTGATCGCACGGACCAGATGTTCGGCACCGTAATCGGCCTGGCTGATGCGGTTAGCCGAGAAGGTGTTGGTTTCGGCGATATCGGCGCCCGCTTCGAAATAGGCGCGATGGATCGCCTCCGGTACCTCGGGCTTGGTCAGCGCCAGGATGTCGTTGTTGCCCTTCTGGTCCTTCGCCAGCCCCAGATCGCCGGCATAATCGGCCTCGGACAATTTCCAGCGCTGGATCTCGGTCCCGAAGGCGCCGTCGGTGATCAGGATGCGCTTGGCCGCTTCGGCATTGAAGGTATCGCGTATGGTCATGGTCGCCGTCCGGGTTGATTCACGCCGCCGCCGCTTCCGCCCCGGCCTTGGCGCGCAGGCCCAGCAGGTGGCAGATCGCGTAGCTCAATTCGGCGCGGTTGAGTGTATAGAAATGGAAGTGCCGCACATCGCCGGCATAGAGCTTCCGGCACATCTCGGCCGCTACCGTCGCGGCGACCAGCTGACGCGCGCCGGGATGGTCGTCCAGCCCCTCGAACAGGCGGTCCATCCACGCCGGGATTGCCGCGCCGCACATGCCGGCGAACTTGCGGGTCTGCGCGACGTTGGAGACCGGCAGGATGCCCGGCACCAGTTCGGCACCGATGCCCGCCGCCGCCGCCCTGTCGCGGAAGCGGAAGAACGCCTCGGGCGAGAAGAAGAACTGGGTGATCGCCCGGCTGGCACCGGCGTCCAGCTTGCGCTTCAGATTGTCGAGATCGGCAGCGGCGTCGGCCGAATCCGGATGGCATTCCGGATAGGCCGCGACCGAAATCTCGAACGGGTGCAGCTTCTTCAGCCCCGCGACCAGCGCCGCGGCATTCTCATAGCCGCCGGGATGCGACACGAACTTGGCGCCCTCGCGCGGCGGATCCCCCCGCAAGGCGACGATGTGGCGCACGCCAGCGGCCCAATATTCCTCGGCCACCGCGTTGATCTCGTCCTTCGTCGCCTCGACGCAGGTCAGGTGCGCGGCGGCGGCCAGCGGCGTCTCACGCTGGATGCGCGCGACGGTGGCGTGGGTGCGCTCGCGGGTCGAGCCCCCTGCCCCATAAGTCACCGAGACGAAGCGCGGGCCGAGCGGCGCCAGCGTCTCGATCGACTCCCACAGCGTCGCCTCCATCTTCTCCGTCTTGGGCGGGAAGAATTCGAACGATACCTGGGCATCGCCGGCGAGGTCGGCAAACAGCGGCGCGTCAAGCGCGCGGCGCGCCTCTTCGAGTTGCGGAACGGTCAGCGTCATGCTGCCTTCGCCTCCTTGCATTCGGTGCCGCGCTTGCGCGCCAGCCACAATTTCACGGTAAGTTCGCCCCCTTCCAGCGTCTCGATCCGCGCAGGCAGCAGCCCCGCCGCATCGAACCAGCCGAGCATCTGCTCGTCCGAAAAGCCCAGCCGCACGTGCGCCGAGCGCATGCGCAGATCCTCATGGTCGTGCGGCGCGAAGTCGGCGATCAGCAGCCGCCCGCCCGGCATCAGCACGCGCGCCGCCTCACGGATCGCCGCCCCGGGCTGCTGCGCGAAATGCAGCACGTGATGCAGGATCGCCGCATCGGCCGCGCCGTCGTCGAGCGGCAGCGCATAGAGATCGGCCTGGCGCAACTCGGCATGCGTCAGCCCACGCTCGGCGAGCTTGACGCGCGCCAGGCGCAGCATTTCCGAGCTGCGATCGATGCCCAGCGCATTTTCGGCCTGGCCGGCGAACAACTCCAGCATCCGCCCAGTGCCGGTGCCGATGTCGATCAGGCGGGTGATCGCTCCGTCGCCCAGCACCGCCTTCATCGCCGCCTCGACCTGTTCCTCGGCAACGTGCATCGATCGGATCGCGTCCCATTCGTCGGCATGTTCGGCGAACCAGGCCTGTGCCGCCGACGCACGATCAGCGCGCACCGCCGCCAGCCGAGCAGCGTCCGCCACCGCCCAGTGATCGGCTTCGAGCTTGCCCCAATCGTCCAGGGCGGCGATGACCGGCTTGATCAGCTCTTCGCGACCCGGCACGACGAACACCCAGCTCCCCTCCTTGCGGCGCTCGGCAAGGCCGGCATCGCACAGGATCTTGACGTGGCGCGACACACGCGGCTGGCTCTGGCCCAGCACCTGCGCCAGTTCGCCCACCGACAGCTCCATCGATCGCAGCAGCGCCAGGATGCGCAGCCGCGTCGGGTCCGCCAGGGCGCGGAAGATGTCGAGCGCGATCGTCATGGGAAGCGGGATATAAAGAAATCTTTATATGAGGTCAACGGCGCAACGCCATTGCGTCCGGTGCAGCAGTTCGATAGCCGTTCGCGGTTCAATACTCAGCGCCCCTGAAAGAAAGGAACGCACCAGATGAAGAAGATCGTCCTGCTCTCCGCCGCCGCGCTTGCCGTCGCGGGGCTCGCCGCGTGCAGCCAGAAGGCGCAGAACGAAACCACTGAGGCGGCGAACACCACCGCTGCCGACATGGATGCGACCATGGGCCAGGCAGTCAACGATGTCGATGCCGCCACCGACAATGCGCTCGGCGCCGCCGCCGACCGGATGGACGCGGCCAACAACACGATGGGCAACGCCGCCGCCGACATCGGCAACGGCTTCCAGGCGGCCGGCAACGACATCGATACCGACTGATCGGCGCCCTTGGGCCAAGACAATGGATCGAAAGAACAAGGGCCGCGTTGGCATGACGACGCGGCCCTTTTCGTGCCGGGGGGATTTTCACGCATGCGCCTGCTGTTCCTGACGCCGCTGTTGTTCCTCGCCGGGTGCGGCCAGCGCGCGGACGACCCGGGCCTGGGTGGCCTCAGCCATAGCGAGGCGCGCCAGCTCAACGACGCCGCGGCGATGCTCGACGCCAACAGCGTGTCGGCCGACGCCGTCACCAACACCGACCAGGAGCCCAGCCAATGACCCGCAAACGCCGTCTCGGCGCCACCGACCTCGAAGCCGTGCCGCTGGTGCTCGGCGGCAACGTGTTCGGCTGGACCGCCGACAAGGCGACCAGCTTCCGTATCCTCGACGCCTTCGTCGCGCGCGGCGGCTCGATGATCGACACTGCCGACGTTTATTCGGCCTGGGTCGAGGGCCACCAGGGCGGCGAGTCGGAAAGCGTGATCGGCGAGTGGCTGAAACAATCGGGCAAGCGCGACGAGGTGATCATCGCCACCAAGGTCGGCATGTTGCCGGGTGAAGGCGGCGAAGGCCTGCAACCGGCGCGCATCGCCGCCGCCTGCGACGCCTCGCTCAGGCGTCTGCAGACCGACCATATCGATGTCTATTTCGCGCATCGCGATGACGAGAACACGCCGCTCGACGACACGCTGGAGGCGTTCGGCAGGCTGATCGACGCCGGCAAGGTACGCGTGCTCGGCGCGTCCAATTATCATGCCATGCGCCTGAAGGCCGCGCTCGACATGGCCCGCGACAAGGGCCTGCCGCATTTCCACGTGCTCCAGCCGGAATATAACCTCGTCAGCCGTAAGCATTTCGAGGGCGAGCTGCAGGACCTGGCGGTCGAGCACAACATCGCGGTCACGCCGTATTACGGCCTCGCCTCCGGCTTCCTGACCGGCAAATACCGCTCGAAGGACGACATGAAGCAGAGCGTCCGCGGCGGCCGCATGGCCGAGCTGATCGAGAGGAAAATGGGCGTGATCGAAGCGATGGACGAGATCGCCGCGGCGACCGGCGCCAGCCTCGCCCAGATCGCGCTGGCCTGGCTTGCCGCGCAGCCCGGCGTCACCGCGCCGATCGCCAGCGCCACCAGCACCGAACAGCTTGACGACATCATGGGTTCGGTCGACCTCGACCTCACCAGGGAGCAACTCGCCGCGCTGACCAACGCCGGTGCCTGAAGCGCGCCGACAATCCGGGCGATCACCCTCACCAATTTTACTTGATTGCGTTCACCGCCCGTCTGCCGCATGGAAATTGCTTCCGTAAAGCGCAGGACAGTGACCATGGCCGCCAATTGGGCCCCGAACAGCTGGACGAAGGCCGAGGCTCGCCAGCTCCCGATCTATCCCGACGCCGCCGCGCTGGACGCGGCGACGGCGCAGCTTGGCAGCTTTCCGCCGCTCGTCTTCGCTGGCGAGGCGCGCAAGCTGACCGACGATCTCGCCGACGTCGTCGTCGGCAGGGCGTTCCTGCTGCAAGGCGGCGACTGCGCCGAATCGTTCGCCGAGTTCCATCCCAACAACATCCGCGACACCTTCCGGGTGATCCTGCAGATGGCGGTGGTGCTCACCTATGCCTCGAAGCTGCCGGTGGTGAAACTGGGCCGCATGGCGGGCCAGTTCGCCAAGCCGCGCTCGGCGCCGACCGAGACGATCGACGGGGTCGAACTGCCCAGCTATCGCGGCGACAACGTCAACGACATCGCCTTCACGCCGGAATCGCGTACCCCCGATCCGCAGCGCATGATCCGCGCCTATTCGCAATCGGCGGCGACGCTCAACCTGCTGCGCGCGTTCGCGCAGGGCGGCTATGCCAACCTCCACCAGGTGCATCGCTGGACCCACGATTTCATGGGCCGCAGCCCCTGGGCCAAGAAATATGCGGAGACCGCCGACCGCATCGGCGACGCGCTCGAGTTCATGGAGGCGTGCGGCATCAACGCCGACAGCGTGCCGCAGCTCTCCGCGACGCAATTCTACACCAGCCATGAGGCGCTGCTGCTCCCCTATGAACAGGCGCTCACCCGGCAGGACAGCCTGACCGGCGACTGGTACGACACCTCGGCGCACTTCCTGTGGATCGGCGACCGCACGCGTTTCGAAGGCTCGGCGCATGTCGAGTTCCTGCGCGGCATCGGCAATCCGATCGGCATCAAGTGCGGCCCGAGCCTTGAGCCCGACGAGCTGCTGCGCATGCTCGATGCGCTCAACCCGGCGCGCGTGCCCGGCCGCATGACACTCATCACCCGCTATGGGCACGACAAGATCGAAGCCGGCCTGCCCCGGCTGGTTCGCGCGGTGCTGCGTGAGGGACATCCGGTGGTGTGGAGCTGCGATCCGATGCACGGCAATGTCGTCAAGGCGGCGAACGGCTACAAGACCCGTCCGTTCGAGCGCATCCTGGCCGAGGTCCGCGGCTTCTTCGCCGTCCATCGCGCCGAGGGCAGCATCGCCGGCGGCATCCATGCCGAGATGACCGGCCAGAACGTGACGGAATGCACCGGCGGCGCCGTGGCGGTGACCGAGCAGAGCCTGGCGGATCGCTATCACACGCATTGCGATCCCCGCCTCAACGCCAGCCAAAGCCTGGAAATGGCGTTCCTGCTCGCCGAAATGCTCACCCGCGAAAGGGCGGAGCGCAAGAAGGCCGCGGCATGACGCCGCGGCCCCTTGACGGGGCCACCCATTCCCCGTAAG
>JBQCHA010000251.1:0-13899 GCA_051955175.1 Sphingomonas sp. | reverse complement strand
CGATCTCGTCGCCATAATACATCGTCGGCGTCCCGCGCAGCGTCAGCAGCAGCATCGCCGCGATCCGCGCCTGATCCTCGCCGATGCGCGCGGCGAGGCGCGGCTGGTCGTGGTTGCTCAGCACCCAATTGGGCCAGCCGTCCTGCGGCAGCGCCGCCTCGTAATCGGCGACGGCGCGGCGGATCGCGTCGGCCTGCCATGGGGTGCGCAGCAGCTGAAAGTTGAAGGGGAGCTGCACGCCTTGGCCCGCCGGCCCGTAATAGGTCATCAGCTTGTCGAGCGGCAGGTAGATTTCGCCGATCAGCAGCCGGTCGCCGAATTCCTCCGCGACCGCGCGCAGGCCGCGCACCACGTCGTGCATCTCCGGCTGGTCGGCGCTATGCAGCTGGAGCAGCCGGTCGATGTCGGGCATTCCCGGCTGCCAGTCCGGATTGGGCGGATTGTCGCGAAACTGCGCATCCTTGATCAGCAGCCACAGGACGTCGATGCGGAAGCCGTCTACGCCCTTCGCGAACCAGAAGCGCATGGCGTCGTGGATCGCGTGCGCCACCGCCGGATTGCGCCAGTTGAGATCCGGCTGCTCCTTCAGGAACAGGTGGAGATAATATTGGCCGGTCGCCTCGTCCCACTCCCACGCAGAGCCGCCGAAGAAGCTGCGCCAATTGTTGGGCGGGCCGCCGTCGGGGGCGGGATCCCGCCAGATGTACCAGTCGCGCTTGGGATTGTCGCGCGACGACCGGCTCTCCTGAAACCAGGGATGACGGTCGGAACTGTGATTGGGCACGAGGTCGAGCAGCAGCTTCAGCCCATGGTCGTGGGCCTCGCCGAGTAACTGGTCGAAATCGCCCATCGTGCCGAACAGCGGCGCGATCCCGGTGTAATCGGCGACGTCATAACCGAAGTCGGCCATCGGCGAGGGGAAGATCGGCGACAGCCAGACCGCGTCGACGCCCAGGTCGCGCAGATAGGGCAGGCGACGCCGAATGCCCTGCAGGTCGCCGACCCCGTCTCCGTCGCTGTCCTGAAAGGAACGAGGATAGACCTGATAGATGGTGCCGGTCTGCCACCAGCGGTTCGCCGCCATGCGCGCTCCCTTCGCCGACGCGACGCAGGGCGCCCGACCGACGCGCTGCCGCTTCGGCCGCTCAAGCCGAGACTGTTTGGTTCGACATCAGAACGACGGCAGCGGGGACGGGGTTCCTTGTTTCGGCGGAGACACGCCGTGCGCCCGAAGAATGTCGCTCAACCCTGTCGACTGCCGCCTGCGTCCGATGCCATCGCGGCTGCTCGAGGGGCTGTGGCTACCTGGGGGCGGAGCGCACGCCTGTTGCGGTAATAGAAGCGCTTGGCGAGCTCGGTCATTGCTGCATAGGCCGCCACGATCGCGATGGAGATCGCGATCAGTCGCGCGCTCACCGGAGCGAAACCGAAGGCCTCGGCGATCGGCGGAACGAGCGGCAGGATGGGCGCGGCGAGCAGCACCGCGGCGCTGCTCAGCAACAGATGCGGGCTCGGGCGGCTGGCGATCACTGGGCGTTGCGTACGAAGGACGAGCACCACCAGCACCTCGGTCATCAGGGAAATGACGAACCAGGTTGTCTGGAACAAGGGCTCGCCCGCCCTCAGCACCAGAACCAGGATCGCAAACGCCGCGAAGTCGAAGCACGAGCTGAGCAGGCCGAACACGATCATGAAGCGGCGGACGTCACGCACCTCCCAGCGACGTGGCACCGCGATCGCTTCGGGATCCACGCGGTCGGTGGCGATGGTCAACGCCGCAACGTCGGACAGGAAATTGTTGAGCAGGATCTGCGTCGGCAGCAGCGGCAGGAACGGCAGCAGCGGGGTCACGAGGGCCATGCTGATCATGTTTCCGAACGTGCTGCTGGTCGCGATCGCGATATATTTCATGGTGTTGGCGAAGGTGCGGCGCCCGTCGACCACGCCTTGGCGAAGGATCGCAAGATCGCGCTTGAGCAGGACGATGTCGGCGCTGGCGCGCGCCACGTCGGTCGCCTGGTCGACCGAGATGCCGACGTCCGCCGCATGGAGCGCGGGCGCGTCGTTGATCCCGTCGCCGATGAAGGCGACGACGTGGCCGGCGCGCTGCAGGGCGGCGACGATGCGCTCCTTCTGCTCCGGGTCGATCTCGACGAACAGATCGGTCGAGGCCACGCGATGGACGAGCGCAGGTCCGCTCATCGCAGCGAGATCGCTGCCGGTCAGCATCGCCGCGCCGCCGATGCCGACCGTCGCGGCAATGTGTCGCGTGACATAGCGGTTGTCGCCACTGATCAGCTTTACCGCGATCCCCAGCCGGCCGAGATCGCGGACCGTCGCCGCGGCATCGGCCTTGGGCGGATCGAGAAACAGCAGCAGGCCCAGGAACACGAGATCGCGTTCGTCGTCGCGGCCGGTGCAGGCCGGCCCGTCGAGCCGGCGTTCGGCGACCGCGAGCGCGCGCACGCCGCTTTCGCCTTGCGATCGGAACAGCGCGTCGAGCGCGGCGCGATTCGTGTCGGTCAGAAGCCGATCCTCGCCGGTGGAAAGGCGCAGGCGGCTGCACACCGCGACGACGTCGTCATACGCGCCCTTGGTGATCAGTCGCCGCATGCCGCCGGTCTCGACGACGATGCTCAGTCGTCGCCGCGTGAAATCGTAGGGAAACTCGTCACATTTGGTCGTGGCGCCGGGAGACCAGTTCGCCGCCTGGGCGGCGGTGCACAGCGCGGCATCGAGAGGGTTGGCGATGCCCGTTTCGAAATAGGCGTTGGCGAAGCCCGCCTCCCGCACGACGGCGGAGGGTTGGCCGGCGGCATCGATGCCATCGACGAACGCCACGTGCCCCTCGGTCAGTGTGCCGGTTTTGTCGGTGCACAGTACGTCGACGCTGCCGAGGTTCTCGATCGCGTCGAGCCGCCGCACGATCACGCCGCCGCGCGCGAGATCGCGGGCGCCCGCCGACAGCGTCAGGCTGATGATCGCCGGCAGCAGCTCGGGCGACAGGCCGACCGCCAGCGCCACCGCGAACAGCAGCGATTCGGTGAAGGGGCGGCCGAGCAACTGGTCCGCCGCGAGCACGGCGATCACCATCAGCAGCATGACGCACAGCAGCAGGGTGCCGAACCGGGCGATGCCGCGCGCGAAGGCGGTTTCCGGTTCCGCACGGCGCAGGCGATCGGCGACGGCGCCGAACGCGGTGGCGCGCCCGGTCCGCACGATCAGCATCTGGGCAGTGCCGCTGCGTACCGCTGCACCCATGAAGGCGCAATTGGTCCGTGCGGCGAGCGCAGCGTCGTGGGCGACGACGCCGGGATGCTTTTCGACCGGCATCGATTCTCCCGTCAGCGCCGCCTCGGTCACCAGGAAATCGCGCGCGTCCAGGAGCCGCCCGTCGGCCGGGATCAGGTTGCCGGCGGCGAGCCAGACGACGTCGCCAGGTACCAGGGCGGTGACGGGAAGATCGACCAGGGCACCGTCACGCCGGGTTCGGGCCTTGAGCGCGAGGTGGGCGCGCAGCGCCGCGACCGCGGTCGACGCGCGATATTCCTGCAGGAAGGTCAGCAGGGCGCTGCCGACAACGATCGTCACGATGATCGTCGCGTCGAGAATGTCGCGCAGCGCCGCCGAGACGATCGCGCCGAACAGCAGGATCAATACCAGGGGTGAGGCGAATTGCCGCGCGAACAGCTTCAGCGCCGACGCCTGATCGCTGTCGTCGATGCGGTTGGGGCCGTATCGCGCCAGGCGATCGGCGGCAGCCGCGCTCGTCAGCCCGGATGTGCCGCAGCCCAGTGCCTGCAGCAGCGTCGCTTCGGGGGCGGCCCAATAATGGGCGACAGCATCGCCGGAACCCGTCGCGCCCGCCGGGGCGGCTTGCGCGACGGCGTCCATAGTGGCTCAGCCCTTCTTCACCTCGATGCGCCGCGTGCGGCCGGCAATTTCGGCATCCTTGGGCAGCGTTACTTCGAGCACGCCCTTGCTGAACTCGGCCGAGATCTTGTTGGTGTCGACGTCGGCGGGCAGGGGAATGCGTCGTTCGAAGGCGCCGTAACGGCGTTCGGACAGCATGAAGCCCTTGTCCTTGCGCTCCGTCTCCTCGCGCTTCTCGCCCGAGATGGTGATCTCGCCGTCGGCGACGGCGATCGCGATGTCGTCTTCCTTCATGCCGGGCAACTCGGCGGTGAGACGATAGTCCTTGTCGCGCTCGTTCATCTCGATCGCGGGCACCGGCCCGAAATCCAGCGAGCCCAGGTTCAGCACACTGCGCGCCGGGCGGCGGAAATCCTCGAACAGCCGGTCGATCTCGCTGCGCAGCCAGCCGAGCGGCTGATCGAACACCGCGGGCTGCGACTTCATCGGGGCGGGAGTCAGGTCATTCACGGCAGCATACTCCTCTTGGCGGTTCCTTGCGGTGGCAGGACGTCCGGCACGGCGTTGCGCCGCGCTTCAGTGGTGGGCGACGCCATGGTCGTCCGCGGCGATCCGGTCGGCACGGCCGTTGAAGCCGAGCTCCAGCCAGGCATCCAACGCGGCATTCCACCACGCCACGCCGATGACGAGCGGCGCCAGCCACGCCTGTTCGGCGGTGACTGCGAGCCTCCGCCAGTCGGGTGGTGCCATGTCGTCGGCGTGCGGTCTCATGCCAGCCTCCTGCATCCGCTCGCCCGGTCTATGCCCGGCCCACCGGGTCACCAATTCGGGAGAGTACCTAAGGGCTGCGGGCGCTGGAACGGCGCAGCAGCAGGCCTCCCGGGATCAGCGGCAGCCACAAGGTGAAGCCCCGGAGCAGCAGGGTTGCGGTGATCGCGGCCTCGATCGGTATGCCAAGCGCGTGGAGCATCGCCGTCGCCGTCGCCTCGAACGTACCGAGGCCCAGCGGGATCGGGCCCAGCGTGACCACCACCGATGCCGCGATCAGCGCGACGAACGCCGCGCCGAATGCGAAAGGCTGGCCCAGCGCGGCGAGGCAGCAGGCGAAGGTCAGGCTGTCGGCCAGGAAGATCGCCCCGTTGCACAGCGCTACCCGCGCGATCAGGCGCCGGTCGCGAACCAGGGCCGCGGGCGCTTCCCCGATCGCGCGCAGCAACGACCGTATCGGCCCGAAACGCTCGATGGCGGGCGGCAGCGGCCGGCTGCCGCGCGCGCGCAGCCATAATGCTAGCGCCGGGATCGCCAGTGCCACCAGCAGGAATACGGTGACCAGCCCGACCAGCAGCGGTGTGGCGCGACCGTGGAGCCACAGGACCAGCAGCATCACGACGGTGAGGAAGGCATAGATCGCGTAATAGCCGATCATCGAAATGAGCAGCGTCGCGATCGCCGATCCGCGCGGCACGCCCATCGCTGAAACGCGATCGACGAGCACGATATTGCCGCCCATGCCCGCGCTCGGCACCGCCTGGTCGGCGAACAATTTGGTCACTGCCAGCGGCAGAAGGCGCCGGATCGGCAGCGGCGTACCGGCCCGCATCAGCACCAGCCGCCAACTCTCCGCCAGGGCCAGGTAGGTCATGATCTGCAGGACAAGCGCCGCGCCCAACCAGGCGGGATCGGCATTCCGCACCAGCGCGGCGAATCGCTTGATGTCGGCGAGCCGAAGCACGACCGCCATCAATGCGATGGCGATCGCCGCACCGATCAGCCAGCGTGAGCGTCGGTTCCGCGGCGCAAGGGGCGGGACGGAGGCCGGACGCCAGGATCGTCTACCGTGGGGCGGGGTCCGATCCGCTGTCATGCATCGGGCTTAGCCGGATCACGGCCGCGACGCCTTCCGCAAATGTGCGGACCAGCCGACCTCTCCGGACCTTTGCGTATCGGCGGGCGGCGCGCATCCCGCCATGCTGCGGCGCATGACCGAAGCAGCCCTTCTCGACACGCCGGCCGCGACGACGCCGGCCTGGATCCGCTGGCTGGAGACCGTCGGCATCGCCGACGTCGGGCTGGTCGGCGGCAAGAACGCCTCGTTGGGCGAGATGATGCAGCATCTGTCCGCCGCCGGCATCACCGTGCCGGCGGGGTTCGCGATCACCGCCGATGCCTATCGCGCGCTGATCGACGACGGGGCATTATTCAGCGAACTCTATGCGACGCTGGCCGGGCTGAAGGGCGGCACCGTGCCGCTGGCGGAGGCGGGCGCGGCGATCCGGGCGTTGCTCGCCGAGGCCGACCTGCCCGACGGCCTGGCCCGCGAGATCCGCACCGCGTATCGCGAGCTCGGCCGTCGCGTCGGCAAGCGCAACCCCGCCGTGGCGGTACGGTCGAGTGCGACCGCTGAGGACCTGCCCGACGCCAGCTTTGCCGGGCAGCAGGAGACGTTCCTCAACGTGACGGGCGAGGCGGCGCTGATCGACGCCTGCCGGCGCTGCTACGCCTCGCTCTTCACCGATCGCGCGATCGCTTATCGGGAGGCGAAGCAGTTCGACCATTTGAAGGTCGCGCTGTCGATCGGCGTGCAGCTGATGGTGCGCTCCGACAAGGCGGGATCGGGGGTGATGTTCACGCTCGATACCGAAACCGGCTTTCCCCGCGTGGTGGAGATCAGCGCCGCCTGGGGACTGGGCGAGACGGTAGTGCAGGGCAGTGTCGATCCCGACAGCTACCTGGTGTTCAAGCCGCTGCTCGACGATCCTTCGCTGAAGCCGATCATCGAGCGGCGCTGCGGCGCCAAGGCGCGCAAGCTGATCTATGCGCATGGCGGCTCGGCGTTGACGCGGCTGATCGACACGCCGGCGCCGGAACGTCGGGCGTTCGTGCTCGATGACGGCGAAGTGCTGACGCTGGCGCGCTGGGCGGTGGCGGTCGAGCAGCATTACGGGCGTCCGATGGACCTCGAATGGGCCAAGGACGGTGACACCGGTCAGCTCTACATTGTCCAGGCCCGCCCAGAGACGGTCTGTTCGACGCGCAGCGCGGCGGCCTTCCGGACCTGGCAGCTGGAGGCGCAGGCAACGCCGGTGCTGACGGGTGCCGCAGTGGGCCAGGCGATCTCCAGCGGCATCGTGGCGCGCATCCTGGACCCGCGCGACCTGGCGCATTTCCCGGATGGCGCGATCCTGGTGACCGAGATGACCGATCCCGATTGGGTGCCGCTGATGCGCCGCGCCGCCGGCATCGTCACCGATCACGGCGGCACCACCAGCCACGCCGCAATCGTCAGCCGCGAACTCGGCGTGCCGGCGGTGGTCGGCACCGGCACGGCGACGCAGACGCTGGTGGATGGCGAGGCGATCACGCTGTCGTGCGCCGGCGGCGAGACCGGGCAGATCTATCGCGGGGTGCTGCCGTTCAGCTCGCGTGAGGTGGCGCTCACGGAGATCCCTGACACGCGCACCGACCTGATGATCAACCTCGCCAATCCCGACGCGGCGTTCAGCTGGTGGCGGTTGCCGGCCAAGGGCGTCGGCCTCGCGCGGATCGAATTCATCATCAGCGCGCTGGTCCGCATCCACCCGATGGCGCTGGTTCATCCCGACCGCGTCACGGACGCCGGCGAGGCACGCGAGATCGCGCAGCTGACGCGGGGCTTGGCCGATCCCACCGACTATTTTGTCGACCGCCTGGCACGCGGCATCGCGCGGATCGCCGCAACCTTCCACCCGCATCCGGCGATCGTCCGGCTGAGCGATTTCAAGACCAACGAATATGCCCACCTGCTCGGCGGCGGCGCGTTCGAGCCGGTGGAGGAAAACCCGATGCTCGGGCTGCGCGGCGCCTCGCGTTACTATCATCCGGCCTATCGCGAGGGGTTCGCGCTGGAATGCCGCGCGCTGAAGCGCGTGCGTGAGGAAATGGGCTTCGACAATGTGGTGGTGATGGTGCCGTTCTGCCGCACACCCGAAGAAGCCGACAAGGTGCTGGCCGAAATGGCGGCGAACGGGCTGGCGCGCGGCACGGCCGGGCTGCAGGTCTATGTCATGTGCGAGATACCCGCCAACGTGCTGCGCGCGGAGGAATTCGCCAGGCGGTTCGATGGCTTCTCGATCGGCTCCAACGACCTGACGCAGCTCGTCCTCGGCATCGACCGCGATTCGCCCGCGCTGGCGCCGCTGTTCGACGAGCGCGACCCCGCCGTGACGGGCATGATCGCCGATGTGATCGCCCGCGCCCATGCCAGCGGCGCCAAGGTCGGCATCTGCGGCCAGGCGCCGAGCAACCACCCGGACTTCGCCCGCTTTCTGGTCGAGCAGGGGATCGATTCGATCTCCCTGAATCCGGACAGCTTTGTTTCAACGATCGCCGTCGTCGCCGCCGCGGAGCAAGCGGGGGCGCGGCCCGCCTGAAGGAGTGACGTTATGGCCGACAAGATGCGCGCGACGATCTTCGTCGAACCGGGGCGGATCGTGCTGGGCGAGAAGCCGGTCCCCGATGTGGGGCCGCTCGACGCGCTGGTGCGGATCACCACGACCACGATCTGCGGCACCGACATCCATATCCTGAAGGGCGAATATCCGGTGCAATCGGGGCTGACGATCGGCCATGAGCCGGTCGGCGTGATCGAAAAGCTCGGTTCGGCGGTCACCGGCTATGAAGAGGGGCAGCGCGTCATCGCCGGGGCAATCACGCCGTCCGGCACATGCAACGCCTCGCTCGACGGCGATCATGCCCAGTGCGGCGCGGGGACGAAGCACGGGTGGAAGGCGATCGGGGGCTGGCGGTTCGGCAACACGATCGACGGCGCGCAGGCCGAATACCTGCTGGTGCCCGACGCGATGGCCAATCTCGCGCCGATCCCCGATGGCCTCACCGACGAACAGGTGTTGATGTGCCCCGACATCCTGTCGACCGGCTTTTCCGGCGCGCAGTCGGGCAAGGTGCGGATCGGCGACACCGTTGCCGTGTTCGCGCAGGGGCCGATCGGCCTGTGCGCGACCGCGGGGGCACGGCTGATGGGGGCGGCGCGGATCATCGCCGTAGAATCGGTGCCGGCGCGCGCCGCCATCTCGCGCAAGATGGGCGCCGACGAGGTGGTGGATTTCACCAAGGAGGATCCGGTCAGCGCGATCATGAAGCTGACCGACGGACGCGGCGTCGATGTCGCGATCGAGGCGCTCGGCAAGCAGCAGACGTTCGAATGGGCGCTGCGCGTGTTGCGCCCCGGCGGTACCCTGTCGTCGCTGGGCGTGTATTCGAGCGACCTTACCATACCACTCGATGCCTTCGCCGCGGGACTGGGCGACCATCGCATCGTCACGACCTTGTGCCCCGGCGGCAAGGAGCGGATGCGGCGGCTGCTGGCGATGGTCGAGAGCGGGCGGATCGACACCGCGGCGCTCGTCACGCACCATTTCAGCCTCGACGACATCGAAACCGCCTACGACCTGTTCGGCCATCAACGCGACGGCGTGCTGAAGGTGGCGATCCGGCCGTAACGCGAGGGGGTGGGCGCTAGCGAGATACGCTCGCCGGCGCCGCCGCTTCGGTCAGCCATTTGCGCACGGTGAGTTCGCGGGAGTCGCTGGTCGGCACCTCGCGGAACCCCATCTCGCGTTCCAATGACAGCGCGGCGCGATTGTCTGCGCTTTCGACCGATTCGACCATCTCGATCCCCTCGGCCTTGGCGTAGCGCAGCACGTGCTCCAGCAACGTCCAGCTGACCCCGTGCTGCTTGAAATCGCGATGCACCGAAATAGCGACCTCGGCCCGCTTCAGGTCGGGATCGGCGGCGAGCGTGGCGCTGGCGATCAGCGTGTCGCCAGCGAACGCGAGGAAGGTCATCGTCCGGCGATAGTCGATCTGCGTCATCGCCGCGATGCGATCGGGGCCGACCTCGCGGATCGCGGAGAGAAAGCGATAGCGTATGTCCTCCGGCGTGACATGGCGAAAGAAGCCGGCGAGCGCCTCGGCGTCGGTCGGCGCCACCGGGCGCACGTGGATCACAAGGCCAGAGCGCGTCTCGAGATCCCCGGTCCATGCGACCGGCACCGGCCGGATCACCGGCGCGACTGGAGCATCGAGCCTGATCCGCGCGTCGAGCGCGATCACGCCGTCCGGATCGGCCACCAAAGGATTGATGTCCAGCTCGGCAATGTCCGGGAAGTCGACGATCATCGACGATACCGCTTCGAGCATGGCGATCACCGCGTCCATGTTCGCCGCCGGCACGTTGCGATAGGCGGCGAGCAGGCGCCCGACGCGCGTCCGCTCGATCATGTCGCGGGCAAGCGCGGCGTCCAGCGGCGGCAGCTCGATCGCGCGGTCATGCAGCACCTCGACCGCAGTGCCGCCGGCGCCGAACGCGACGCACGGCCCGAAGGTGGGATCGCGCGCGATGCCGATCAGCAGTTCGCGCCCGTGCGGCCGGGCGATCATCGGCTCGATCTCGAAGCCCAGGATCGAGGCATGGGGATGCTCGCGGGTGATCCGCGCGCTCATCATCTCCGCGGCGGCGACGGCGTCGCGGGTGGTCGCCAAGCCGGTGACGACGCCGCCGACATCGGCCTTGTGGCTGATCTGCGGCGAAACGATCTTGAGGACATAGGGCGCGGCAATGTCTACGCAGGCCGCCTCGATGCCGCCGATGCAGCGCGCGAAGCGCGCCGGCGCGATGGGAATGCCATAGGCGGCCAGCACGGACTTGGCCTCGACCGCCGTCAGGACCTGGCGATGTTCGGCCCGCGCGCCGACCAGCATCGCCCGCGCGCGCGACCGGTCGGCCTCGGCGATGGGTCGGTGCGGTGGCGTGCGGCGCAGGATCGCCTGCGCCTCGCGCGCGGCGAGCAGGTTGCCGATGCCGCCTGCCGCGCCCTCGATCGTGTCGAACAACGCCATGTCGCGCCGGGCGAAGGCGTCGCGAGCGGTCGCGGCATGGTGCGGTCCCAGCCAGCAGCCGATCACCGGCACGCGCGGCGTCTCGGGCAGCGCTTCGAGCAGCGACGACGCGGCCTCCGTGCCTTCGCCGACGGCGGTGGGGCAATGCAGCGCGAGAACGGCATCGACACCGTGGTCCTCGATCGCGGCGCAGACCGCCTGGGCAAAGCCCGCGGCCGGGACATCGCCGCCTAGGTCGGCTGGGTTGGCGCGGGACCAGCGGTGGCGGATGGCCGCGTCAATGCGACGGATGGTTGGCTCCGCCAGCGTCGCCAGCACCGTGCCGGATTGCGTCAGCACGTCTTCGGCAAGAACGGCCGGGCCGCCGCCGTTGCTGACGATCGCGACGCGATTTCCTGCGATGGCCGGCGGCCGGGCAAGCACCTCGGCAGCGTCGAACAGCTCGGCCAGCGTTTCCGCCATCACCACCCCGGCACGGCGGAGTGCCGCGGCGGCGACGTCGTAGCTGCCGGTGATCGCCCCGGTGTGCGACAGCGCGGCTTTGGCCGCACCCTCGGCCCGGCCCGCCTTGATCGCGATGACCGGCTTGTCGCGCGCCGCCGCGCGGGCGGCGGACATGAACTTGGCGGCGTCGGTGATCCCCTCGATATAGAGCAGGATCGCCGCGGTATGGCGGTCGGCGGCGAACAGGTCGATCAGGTCGCCGAAATCGACATCGCTCATGTCACCCACCGAGACGATGCCGGAGAAGCCAACGCGACGATCGGCTGCCCAGTCGAGCATCGCGCTCACCACCGCGCCGCTTTGCGAGATGAGGGCCAGGCGGCCGGGTGCAGCGGGGCTCGCCGCGAATGAGGCGTTGAGCGCGGCATGCGGCATCAGCACGCCGAGACAGTTCGGCCCGACGATGCGCAGCAGATGCGGACGCGCCGCATCGAGCATCGCCTGGCGCAGCGCGCCGTCCTCATGCACACCGGCGCTGATCACCACCGCGACAGGACAGCCGCGCCGGCCGAGCGCGTCGATGACCGCCGGCACGCTCGCCGCCGGTGTCGCGACGATGGCGAGCTCGGGCGCTTGCGCCATGGCCTCGATCGAAGGGGCGTAGGCGATGCCGGTCTGCCGTATCGGGTGCAGGTTCACCGCGGTGATCGTGCCGTCGAACCCGCTCTCGACCAGATTGTCGAGGATGGCGGCGCCCAGGCTGCCGCGGCGATCAGATCCGCCGACCACGGCGATGGAGCGCGGGTGGAGCAACGCGTCCAGATTACGGATGGTCATCGCGAACGAGCCTTGCAGGAGAGATGCCTCGGGCGAAGCAGCGCGGTAATCGTGGCCGATCCGGCCGCCGCCGCGCTTGGGTTCATCGGCGCGGCAGCGGTCGTCTCGATGGTCAGCTGATGACGATATTGTCCTCGATCCGCGTCACGCCCGGCGCAGCCCAGGCGGCGCGTTCGGCGACCTGCCGTTCGTGCAGGCTGTGCACCCGCCCCGACAGCCGCACCGTGCCGTCCGCGGTGACGACGTCGAGCGCCCCGGCATCGGTATCCGCCGCGCGCTTGAACGCATCGACGATGCGCTGCTTGACGTCAAAGGCGGTGGGCACCTTGCGCACCTCGATCAGGTTGGAGATGCCGACGACGCCGGTGATCCGCCCCGCGGCGGTGCGCGCCGCCTCGCGCTGGTAGTGCCAGTCGACCGCGCCGGTCAGCGTCACCCAGCCATGTTCGACCTTCACCGTCAGCTTGTCATCAGGGATCATCACGTCGAACGCGAAGATGTCGATGATGCGCTTGGCGATCTCGGCGTCGCTCGTCTTGGGATCGCTGGCGAAGCGGACCTTGATCTCCTCGGCAATGCCGCGCACGCCCGCTACGCGCCGCGCCGTCTTCTCGGCCGCCATTTTCTCGGCATAGCTCTTCACGTAGCCGCTCAAGGTCACCACGCCGTCATTCACGGCGACGCCGATATGGCCGTGCTCAATGCTCGGCTCCCACGCGAGCTCGTCGATCACGTCCTTCTGCAGCTGGCTGTCGGTCTTCATGTCTGCCTCCTCGGCATGGGTGGTTGAAACCGATCGCAGCTTTGCGCGCGTGCGCGGCGCGGCAGAATCGGGAGTTTCCCTAAGCAGCGCGCCAATAGGGGCGGGCATCCAGGACCTCGTGCAGTGTGTGGTTCGCCCGGCGCAGCAGCTTCTCTTCGTCACCGACCGGCCCGGTAGCGCCGAGCTTGGCGGCCGCGGCGCGGGCAACGGCAACATCGTTGAGGTCGCCCAGCCGGTCCTGCAGCCTGCGCAATGCGCGGGAGAAACGCCGCAGCCGACGCGGATGGCCGCTCGCAGCGAACAGCGGGGCGAAGAAGTCGTCGGCATAGTTGAGCCGCTTCGCCGAGACGCGAGCACGATGACGCTTTGCCGGGCTGAGCCGCGTGAAATGCCTCGCGCGGCGGGCGAGGCGACGACGCGCGCGCTCGAGCGCATCGGCCGCGAAGGCGGTAATCGGGCGATCGCCGACCGGCCCCGGCGCCGACCGCGCCACATCGGCAAGCCAGGCGGCTAGATCAAGAAACAGGCGGCGCGTCTGCGCTGCCTCGAGCGTCGTCACCAGCGCGCGATAGTCCGCCGCCGCCCGCTGCCGCAGCGCATCGCGGTGCTGCGCAAGATCATCGCGCGCCATCATCACGTCGAGATCGCGCACCGCACCGAGGGCCCTGGCGACCGTTCGCACCGCTTCTCCCGCCTCGCGGGCGCGCGTATCGAGCAGCGCGTCGAAGATGGCGAACAGTGAGCGCAACCGGCGCAGCGCGACGCGCGCCTGATGGACCGCTTCGGGCTCGTGCCGGTCGAGCAACACCGCCTCGTTCAGCCGATACTGCCGCAAGCAGGCCGCGGCCAGCACCGGCAGCGCCTGATGCGCCGTCATCCCGGGATCGAGCACGACCGGCTCGGCCTTGTACGAACCCAGTGCCGGCCCCAGCAGCCGATAGCCCCGTTCGGCCTTGCTCAGCACGCCGAGCCGCAGCGGTGTCACGCCGCCGAGCCGGTGCAGCGGTGTGACGACGCTATCGGGGGTGCCATTGCCGATTTCGATTTCCAGCTCCTGGAACATCGTCTGCCGATCCTGCGCGCAG
>JBQCHA010000250.1:0-10696 GCA_051955175.1 Sphingomonas sp. | reverse complement strand
GAAGGCCGGCGTGGCGCGGGTCGACACGACGCCCGGGGCCCCGGTCCGCGCGCCCCGAGGCTGCCCCCCGCCGTGCGCCGGGGTGGTGAAATGGGGAGGTTGCGGCGAACTCCGTCAGCCGAACCGTTGCTTGAGCGCCAGCATCGCCAGCGCCGCCTTGGCCGCTTCGCCGCCCTTGTCCTTTTCGGTCGGCCGCGCGCGGGTCAGCGCCTGCGCCTCGTTCTCGACCGTCAGGATGCCGTTGCCGATGGCGAGGCCATCCATGCTGAGCGCCATCAGTCCGCGCGCGCTTTCGCCGGCGACGATCTCGAAATGGTAGGTCTCGCCACGGATCACCACGCCGAGCGCGACATAGGCGTCATAGGCGCCGCTTTCGCTCGCCAGCGCCACCGCGCCGGGCACCTCCAGCGCACCGGGGACGGTGATCGTCTCGTGGGCGTGCCCCGCCGCCTCGATCGCGGCACGCGCGCCGTCGAGCAGCAGGTCGTTGAGATGCTCGTAGAAGCGCGCTTCGACGATCAGGATCTTGGCCATTCAATTTCTCCGGGGGTTCGGCGCGTCAGTCGATCCGCCGCTCGCCGACGATCGACAGGCCATAGCCGTCGAGCCCGATCAGCGTGTGGTGGGTGTTGGTGAGCAGCTCCATCTCCTCGATGCCGAGCTCGGTCAGGATCTGGGCGCCGACGCCGTAATCGCGCAGTTCGTCCATGTCGGCGGGCTTCAGCTGCCCCGCCTTGGCCTGCACCGCGCGGGTGAAGGCATCGCCGCGCTGGCTCGCCAGCAGGACGACGACGCCGGCGCCCTCGGCCCCGATGATCTCCATCGAGCGGCGCAGGATGTCACCGCGCTCGCCGCCTTCGCCGAAGATGTCGGTGAACGGCGACAGCGCGTGCATGCGCACCAACGTCGGCTTGTCGGGATCGACCTTGCCCTTGACCAGCGCGATCTGCTCGGTGCCTTCCGCCTTGTTGTAGAAGGTGACGGCGGTCCATTCGCCGCCCCAGCGGCTGGTGAACTTCGCCTCCGCCCGGCGCTCGACCAGATGGTCGTGACGGCGGCGATAGGCGATCAGGTCGCGGATCGTGCCGATCTTCAGATTGTGGCGCTGCGCCACCGCGATCAGGTCGTCGAGGCGGGCCATGGTGCCGTCCTCGTTCATGATCTCGCAGATCACGCCCGAGGGATTGAGCCCGGCCAGCCGCGCGACATCGACCGCCGCTTCGGTGTGGCCGGCGCGGACCAGCACGCCGCCTTCGCGCGCGACCAGCGGGAACACATGGCCGGGCGTGACGATCTCCTCGGCGCCCTTCGACGCGTCGATCGCCACCGCGATGGTCCGCGCGCGATCCGCCGCCGAGATGCCGGTGGTGACGCCATGCTTCGCCTCGATCGAGACGGTGAAGGCGGTCTCGTGCCGCGTGCCGTTCTTGCGGCTCATCAGGTCGAGCCCGAGCTGGTCGACGCGGCTTTTGGTCAGCGCCAGGCAGATGAGGCCGCGGCCGTGCGTCGCCATGAAGTTGATCGCATCGGGCGTCGCCATCTTCGCGGGAATGACGAGATCGCCTTCGTTCTCGCGATCCTCGTCATCGACCAGGATGAACATGCGCCCGTTGCGCGCCTCGTCGATCAGTTCCTCGGGACTGGCGAGGAAGCCGTGGCGCAGATGCGCCAGCTTGGGGTCAGCCTTGGGCACGATATTGCTCCATGCGCTTCAGGTAGCGGGCGAGCACGTCGATCTCGATATTGACCTTCTGGTCTGTTTCGAGAGTACCGAGCGTCGTCACCGCCTGGGTATGCGGGATGATGTTGAGCGCGACATGGGTGCCCTCGGGCCGATCCGCCACCTCGTTGACGGTCAGCGACACGCCGTCGACGGTGATCGATCCCTTGGCCGCCACGAATGGCGCAAGCTCGCGCGGCAGGCGAATGACGATGCGCCGCGAATCGCCCTGCGGCTCGATTCCGACGACCTCACCGATGCCGTCGACATGGCCGGTGACGATATGGCCGCCCATCTCATCGCCCAGCTTCATCGCGCGTTCCAGGTTGAGGCGGCGGCCGGCGGTCCATTGCGCGGGCGCGGTGCGCGACACCGTCTCGCCGGACACGTCCACGGCAAACCACCCCGGCGCCTTGTCGACCACGGTCAGGCACACGCCCGAACAGGCGATCGACGCGCCGAGCTCGACCGTCGCCATGTCGTAGCCGGTGGTGATCACGACCCGCAGGTCGCCGCGTTGCTCGACGCGGTCGATCGTGCCGATGTCGGTGATGATGCCGGTGAACATTGTTTCAGCGTGCCTCCCGCCGGCGCAGGTAGACCTCCAGCCGGTCGCTGCCAAGCCGCCGCGCGTCGGCCAATCGCCAGCGGCCATGCGCCGCGGCGAGATCGGTCAGGCCGATGTCGCCGATCGCCGCCCGGCCGCCGCCGATCAGGATCGGCGCGCGATAGAGCAGCAGGCGGTCGACGAGGTCGGCGGCGAGGAATGCGGCGGCGGTCGCCGCCCCACCCTCGACCAACAGATGATCGACACCGTCGAGCGAGGCGATGGCGTCGGGCGACGCGATCGTCCGCCACGCGCCGTCATCCTGACGGGAGGAGAGCAGCACCCGCAGCGGACTTCGCGCCTCCAGCCCCGGCAGGCGCACATCGAGCTTCGGTGCATCCGCCTCCAGCGTGCCGCGCCCGACCAGGATCGCCTCGTGCCGGGCGCGCTCCAGATGGGCGTGGGCGCGCGCCTCGGGCCCGGTGATCCAGCGGCTCTCGCCCGAGGCCAGCGCGATGCAGCCATCGAGCGAGGTGGCGAGCTTCAGCGTCACCTGCGGCCGCCCCAGTGTGCGGCGGGTCAGGAACCCCGCCATCGCCTCACGCGCGCCGTCGGCCAGCACATCCCGGGTGACGGCGATGCCGGCCGCCGCCAGCCGCGCCGCGCCGGCGCCATCGGTGCGGGGATCGGGGTCGCGCATCGCGATCACCGCGCGCGCCATGCCGGCCTCTACCAGCAGATGGGAACAGGCGGGGCCGCGCGTGCTGTCATGCGCGCACGGTTCCAGCGTGACATAGGCGGTCGCACCGCGCGCCGCGGGACCGGCCTGGGCCAGCGCCATCGCCTCGGCATGGGGGCGTCCGCCGGGCTGCGTCCAGCCGCGGCCGACCACCCGGCCGTCACGGACGATCACGCAGCCGACGTCGGGATTGGGCGCCGCGCGGCCCTGCCCGCGCGACGACAGCGCCAGCGCGGCCACCATCCACCGCGCGTCGTCGGCCGCTACAGCCAAGGCGCGGTCGCGTTCTGCAGCCGCTGGAATTCCGCCTGGCGCGCCTTCTGCGCCTTCTCGATCGCCGCCTGTTCCTTCGCCTTCTTCGCCGCGTCGATCTTCTGCTGGGCCAGCACCTCCGCCTCGCTGCGGTCGGACGGCCAACTCTGCACGTAGATGATGTTCTCGTGATAGGCCGGCTTGATGTTCGCATCGTGCGCGAAGCCGAGCAGGATCAGCAGCGTGATGACCATCGCCGCCAGCAGGAACCACAGCTCATAGGGCTTGCGGGTCAGCATGAAGCGCCGCAGGTCGCGATAGGCGCGGGGCACGGAGAAATAACGAAGAACGGACATGGCCGCGCCAAGATAGGCGTTCGCCCGGCACGAGGCCACCCCCCGCGCCGGGCGCACCTGCCCTATTCGTCGTTGAGGACGAAGCGGACGCTCATCGTCTTCCAGCTTTCGACCGGGACGTCGCCGCGCGTCGCGGGGCGGAAGCGCCACCTGGTCAGCGCCTGCTTGCGAGTCGCGGCGAAGAAGGCGTCGCTGGTCGCGCTGACTTCCTCCACCTGTTTCACCCGGCCGTCGACGCCGATCAGCACGCGGACGACCACCCGGCCCTCGTTACCGGCGCGGCGTTCCTCGGGGGGATAGCCGGGCTGCAGCGCGTCGGCGTAGCGCGGATCGACTGCGGCGCCGACCAGCGGCGGCATCGGCGTGGCGGACGGCTGCGGCGGCGCGATTGCCGTACCGGTGGCATTGCCCAGTCCCTCGATCGGCTGCAGCGGCGCGGGCGGTGGATTGAGGATGAAGCCGGTGTCGACGGGCGGCGTGACGATGCGCGGTTGCGGCGCGACCGGTTGCAGCGCTGGTTCGGGATGGGCGACGCGCGGCTGCGGCTGGGGTTCGGGAGGCGGCGGCGGTGGATCGGCGGGCAACAGATTGATGTGGAGCGGGGGATCGACCTTCGGGATCACCTTCGGCGCGGCATAGATGAGCGCGACGAGGACGGCGGCATTGACGAGCAACGAAGCTCCCAGGCTGGCAGGCTTGAATCCGCGCGACCCGGCGTAACGATCCGCATACATGGCCTATCTCCTTGGCAAGTCTCCTTCTGCCCGCTTCTCACGACCCGAGCGGGCCAGGAGCGATGATACGCCGTTACGGATGCGCAAACAATCGCTTTTGCTTCAGGCCCTTGCCAGCCGCTCAAGCGCGCGATCGCGGCCGATCAGCGGCAGCAGCGCGGCCATGTCCGGCCCATGATCGCGCCCGGTCAGCGCCTGGCGCAGCGGCAGGAACAATGTCCGCCCCTTGCGGCCCGTCTCCGCCTTCAGCCGGCTGGTGAGCGCGTGCCAAGGGTCCCCCGCCCAGTCGATCGCCGCGGCGACCGTGTGCGCCTGCGTCAGATAATCGCGATCCTCGTCGGCGATGGTCGCCGCGACCGGTCCCTCGACCACATGCCACCAGTCGGCGGCATCGGCGACGACGGTCAGATTGGGACGGATCGCGGCCCAGGCCGCGGCGTCCATGCCGGCGGGCAGCCGGTCGGCGACCGCGTCGAAATCGAGCTGATGGACGATCTTGCTGTTCACCGCCGCCAGCTCGGCCTCATCGAACCGCGCCGGCGCACGGCCGAACCGGGCGAAGTCGAAGCCGTCGAGCAAGGCCGCCCCGTCGATCAGCGGCTCGACCGGATCGCTGGTGCCGATCCGCGCCAGCAGCGCACGCACCGCAGCGGGATCGATACCCTGCTCGCGAAAGGCGTCGACGCCCAGCGAGCCGAGCCGCTTCGACAATTTGCCCTCGCTCCCGACCAGCAGCGCCTCATGCGCGAAGGCGGGCGGCGCGGCGCCGAGCGCGGCGAACATCTGCAGCTGCAGCGCGGTGTTGGAAACATGGTCCTCGCCGCGCACGACATGCGTCACGCCCATCTCGGCATCGTCGATCGCCGAGGGCAGCATGTAGAGCCACGAGCCGTCGGCGCGGCGCACCACGGGGTCGCTCATCGTGCGGGGATCGAAATGCTGCGGCCCGCGGATCAGGTCGGTCCATTCGATCGGCGCGTCGTGATCGAGCCGGAAGCGCCAGTGCGGGCGGATACCCTCGGCCTCCAGCCCGGCCCGATCGGCATCGCTCAACTGCAGCGCGGCGCGGTCATAGACCGGCGGCAGGCCACGGCCGAGCAGCACCTTGCGCTTCAGCTCCAGTTCCTGCGCCGTCTCGTAGGCCGGGTAGATGCGGCCCACCGCGCGCAGCGCCGCGAACCGCGCCTCATACAGATCGAAACGCGCCGACTGCCGCTCCTCGCCATCGGGATCGAGCCCCAGCCAGGCGAGATCGGCGCGGATCGATTCGACGAACCGCTCCTCGCTGCGCTCGGCATCGGTATCGTCGATCCGGAGCAGGAAGCGGCCGCCCTGCTTCTTCGCCCACAGCCAATTGTGCAGCGCGGTGCGGATGTTGCCGACGTGCAGCCGGCCGGTCGGGGATGGCGCGAAACGGGTGATCACGGACATGGCGGCGGCTTAGGACGTGCCGCGGCAGCCGGCAATGGCGGCTTCACCCGGACCTGCCTCTCTCCCACCCGTCACGCCGTTTGCACGCTAGCCCTGTTCGCCGCCGCACCATTTCGCTAAGCGAACTGCACAGTCCCCGGAGGAACCAGATTTGCTGACGATCATCCAGATACTGCAGGTGCTGCTCGACGTCGTATGGTGGATCGTGATCGCCGATTTCGTGCTGTCGATCCTGATCGCGTTCAACGTCGTCAACACCTACAACGGCTTCATCCGCTCGCTCTATGACGGCATCGAGCGGCTGTGCCAGCCGATGTACCGCCCGATCCGGCGCATCCTGCCCGATACCGGCATGATGGATTTCTCACCCGCCGTGGTGCTGATCATCATCGCCATCCTCAATATCGTCCTGAACCATCTGGCGATGAACATCGCCTTCGGCACACCGATGTAAGGGAGAGCGCCAGTGACTGCCGAAATCATCGACGGGAAGGCCTATGCGCTGGGCCTGCGCGAGCGCATCGCGGGCGAAGTGGCGCGGCTCGCCGGCCCGGCCGGGCGCGCGCCCGGCCTTGCCGTGGTGCTGGTCGGCGAGGATCCCGCCTCCTCGGTCTATGTCCGCTCCAAGGGCAAGGCGACCGTCGCTGCCGGCATGCAGAGCTTCGAGCATCGCCTGCCCGAAACGGTGGGCGAGGACGAGCTGCTGGCGCTGGTCGACCGGCTCAATGCCGATCCCGCGGTCGACGGCATCCTGGTGCAGCTGCCGCTGCCGCCGCAGATCGACGAAGGCGCGGTGATCGCGCGGATCGATCCCGACAAGGATGTCGACGGCTTCCACCCGGCCAATGCGGGACGACTGGCGACGGGCCTGCCGGGCTTCGTGCCGTGCACGCCGCTCGGCTGCCTGATGCTGCTCAAGGATCAGCGCGAGTCGCTCGCCGGGCTCGACGCGGTGGTGATCGGGCGGTCGAACATCGTCGGCAAGCCGATGGCCGCGCTGCTGCTCGGCGAGAGCTGCACCGTCACGATCGCGCATTCGAAGACGCGTGAGCTGTCCAGCGTCGTCAGGCGGGCCGATATCGTCGTCGCCGCGGTCGGTCGGCCGCAGATGGTGAAGGGCGAATGGATCAAGCCCGGCGCGCTGGTGATCGACGTCGGCATCAACCGCGTCGACGGGCAGCTGGTCGGCGACGTCGATTTCGACGGCGCGGCATCGGTCGCCGGCGCGATCACGCCGGTGCCGGGCGGGGTCGGGCCGATGACCATCGCCTGCCTGCTGCGCAATACCCTGGTGTCGTTCGCGCGGCGCGAGGGCCTGCCGCTCGACGAGGATGCGCTTTGATGGAGACGGCCGGCCTCGTCAGCCTGTACATCTCGACCTTCGTCACCTTCTTCGTCGTCATCGATCCGCTGGGCTGCGCGCCGATCTATGCCGGGCTGACCGCCGGCGCGACGCCGGTCCACGCCCGCGCGATGGCGACGCGCGCAGTGGTCGTCTCGGCGATCATCCTGCTTGTCTTCGCGCTGTTCGGACGCGCCATCCTGTCGGCGCTGGGCATCAGCCTCGACAGTTTCCGGATCGCCGGCGGCATCATGCTGTTCCTGATCGCGCTGGAGATGGTGTTCGAACGCCGCACCCAGCGACGCGAGGACCGCGCACAGAAGATCATCGACACACCCGAGGTGGAGGATGTCTCGATCTTCCCGATGGCGATGCCGATGATCGCGGGGCCGGGATCGATCGCGTCGATCATGCTGCTCACCTCACGCGACCACGGACTGGCGCGCATGGCGGTGATCCTGGGCGCGGTCGGCACGATCCTGCTGCTCACGCTGTTCGCGCTGTGGCTCGCCGGGCCGCTGATGCGGCTGGTCGGGCAGAAGATCGAGGCGGTGATCACCCGCCTGCTCGGCGTGCTGCTGGCGGCGCTGGCCGCGCAGTTCGTGATCGACGGGATCCGCGCGAGCCTGACCTGACGGGCGGCGCCAAACTACCCAAGACCTCGCTCCGCCCCTTTCTCCCGTCATTCCCGCGCAGGCGGGAACCCGGACTGGCTGACCTATCAGCTCAATCGGCACGCTGTTGTTTCCGGATTCCCGCCTCCGCGGGAATGACGCTGGTGGCTTGAACGTCTGCCTGACCCGCAGGCGCCAACCTATTTCTTCCCCGCCGCGTCGCCCTCGATGCGGAACAGCCGCAGCGGGTCCTTCGCCGGCAGCGGCAGCGGGGTCAGCCAGGGGAATTTCTTCCCGTGCGCCAGCTGGTCGTAGAAGCCGCCGGGCGCCCGCGCGCGATACACGGTCGATTCGGCCATGTTCGGGCACACCAGCAGCAGCGTTGCATGGTGCCTGGCCGCAATCGCGCGGAATTGGTCGGGGCTGCCCTCGAACGCGTGCTGCACGTCCAGGATCGCGTCGCCATTGCGGTGGTAGGGCCCGGCGACCGCATCATGGTGCGTCACCGTGATCAACCGCGGCCCCAGATCGATGAAGGTGAACACCACCTGCGGCGGATAACGGTCGAGCGGCTGCAGCGCCGGCAGCGTGGGACAGAAGCGGCTGGCGTGGTTGATCAGCTTCACGCGCGCGTTCTGCTTGGTGAAGGGCAGATACGGCAGGCTGATGCCGACGAACGCGCCCGACAGCAGCGCCACCGCCAGCACCACGCCCAGGATGCGGACCAGCCGGTTGGTCCGGGCCATGATCCACGGCACCAGCACCCACAGCACCGCGGTCACGCCGATCGCGGCCAGCATCTGCGCATCGGGACCGAAGCGCACCTGCCACAGCATCATGCCGCTCGAGCAGGTTTCCAGCACGAACACCGAAACCCACGGCACGATCCGATCGGTGCCGCGCGCACGCCAGGTGGCGATGGCGGCGCAGATCACGCCGATCACCGGCATCACGCCCAGCGGATAGGCATAGTTGAGCGGCTGCTTGAAGATCGGCTTGGCCTCGCGGACGTTGTCGAGCCACGACTTGACCAGCTCGGGCGAGGCCTGTTCGGGGCGGCCGAGGCATTGCGGGAACAGCAGCGCGAACCCGATCGCGATCACCGCCGCCGCGGCAAGCGCCAGCACCAGCCGCACCCAGCGCTTCGCCGGGCTCGCCCAGGCCAGCGCGAACAGCAGCACACCGGCCGCGACCATCACCGACAGCCACACCGGCGTCAGCGCGTCACAGCGCATCACCCGATTGGCATCGGACGCAAACAGGGCGTAGCCCACCGCGCTGCCGCCGCCGAGCGCCAGTGCATAGCCCTGCACCCGCGCCGCCGCGGCCCGATCCCACACCCAGCGCAGCGCGATCACCGCCCCGGCGATGGCGCAATAGGCGAGCATCTCCAGCCCGATCGTCAGCGAAACCGCGCTGGCGAGACCCACCACCCAGCCGCCGCGCCGCCGCTCCCGATCAGCCAACCCCGCGGCGATCAGGCTCAGCATCGCCAGCTGCCAGCCGTTGAGGTCGATCCGCTCGGGCTCGAACATCGGCATGGTGGCAGGCGCGCCCACCACCAGCAGCGCGATCGCCAGCGGCCAGGCGAGCGGGTGGACCAGCCGCCGCACCGTCAGCCCCAGCCCGATCATCGCCACCGACAGCGGCAGCAGCGGCGCGATGCCGCACGCCAGCCGCTCGGCCCAGGCCTCGGTGGTGAACAGGCGGAAGAACAGGATCAGCCCGGCGATCGGCAGGTCGACGATCCGCGTCCAATGGATGTCGAACCCCTGCGGCGGGTTCATCCGAGATTGCCGCAGGTCGTACCAGCCCTGCCCGTGGAGCAGCCCGCGAACCTGCATCAGGCGCATGTTGTCGTCAGTGTCGCCCAGCGCCAGCCAATAGACGTGGCCCCAGTTCTGCGCGAAATACCAGATGGCGACGAGAAGCCAGGCGAGCAGCGTCAGCCGCAGCCAGTTACGATCGAGTTCCTGCCGGGCACTCTTCACCCAGGCACCGGCGCGACTGTCGTTCAAAGCTCTTCCCTCGCTGGGCAGAGGCCATTAGTGCGTGCCGCGCAAAGGGCAAGGCGAATGACGGTTTTGGTGCGACGGATCGAGTATCTCTGGACCAGCGGCCTGATCGGCCAGCTGGTGCGCTTCGGCATCGTCGGCGGCATTTCGGCGGTGATCTACTCGCTCGTCTTCCTGGGCGTGGCCGATTACGCGCTGCCGCGCGACTGGAGCTGGGCGGGCACCGTTGCGGTGCCGCCGGCCTTCCTGATCGCCGCCGCGGCCGGCTGGGTGATGCACAGCAACTGGAGCTTCAAGGGGCACGGCAGCCGCGATCCCAGTGGCCGGCAGCACGCCCGGTTCCTGATCGTCCAGGCGGGCGGCATGGTGCTCAACATGGCGTTCGCCTGGCTCCTCACCCAGCGGCTCGGCGAGCCCAATTGGGTCGCGCTGATCCCCGCGGTGGCGCTGACCCCGTTCGTCACCTTCATCTTCCAGCGCCAATGGGTATTCGCCTGACATGGACCGCATCGTCTACGATCGCATGGCCGCGCACGATTCCACCCATTGGTGGTACCGCGCGCGCCGCGAGATCCTCGCCGATTATCTGACCCGCTACGCCGCCCTGCCCCAGGACGCGCGCATCCTGGAGATCGGCTGCGGCACGGGGCATAACCTGCCGATGCTGGCGCGGTTCGGCACCGTCGAGGCGATCGAGATCGACGCCGCGGCGCGCGCGATCGCCAGCGAGCGGCTCGGCAAGCCCGTCGGCGCCGCGCCGCTGCCCGAGTTGCCGGGCGTGGAGCGCGGCGCCTATGATCTCATCGCCGTGCTCGACGTGGTCGAGCATATCGAGGATGACGTGGCGGCGCTCGCTGCGATGGCCGAGTGCCTGAAGCCCGGTGGCCGCATCCTGATCACCGTGCCGGCGCACCAATGGATGTGGAGCGCGCACGACGTCGTCAAC
>JBQCHA010000249.1:0-7793 GCA_051955175.1 Sphingomonas sp. | reverse complement strand
GATGCCGCCGGAGCGCCAATACCCCTCGAAATCGCCGTCGAGCGCGATCGGCAGCGCGCCTTCCTCCGCGCGGACCACCTCGGCCGTCCGCCAGCCGTGCGCGACGGCATAAGCGTCGATCCGCGTGCGCAGCGTCGCGCGGTCGAGGTTGCGGCCGTCGCTGTAATAGGTGTCCTCGACGAACATGCGGTCGGGCGCGAAGGGCAGCGCATAGACGAAACGATAGCCGTCCTGCTGCGCCACGGTCGCGTCCATGATGGTCGGCAGCGGCTGATCGTGCGGCGCCGCCAGCGCGAGCTCGCGGCCGAGGAATTTCTGCCATCCGAGGTCGAGCAGCGAGAGGTCGCCGGTGCCGCGCGTGTCGATCACGCCGGCCGCGGCGATGCGCGTGCCGTCGTCGAGCGCGACCGAAGTCGGCGTCACCTCGACCGCCCGCCGCCCCAGTACCAGCGCCCGCGCCGGCAACACGCGCCGGCATGCGGCGTCGAGCCGCGCCGATTCGATCGAGCGATAGCCGGTGTCGATCACCCGGCGATGCTGCGGAAAGGCGATCGTGTAGCGCGGCCAGCGATGCGCGATCAGCGGCGCGACGATCCACTGGTCGGCCGGGCCGATGTCGCCGGCGAAGAACGACCAGAGATGGTTGCCGCCGATCCGGTCGCCGCCTTCGACCAGCCGCACGTCGAGCGCCGGGCGCATCTCCGCCAGCGCCAGCGCGATCAAGCCGCCGGCCAACCCGCCGCCGACGATCGCCAGGTCGCATGTCATCGTCCCCGCCATTGCTTAGCGCTAGACCAGGCGCCGGCCGATAGGAACCGCTTTGGCTGGTCGGTTCCCCTTCGACCGCTTACAAGGGAGAGTATGCCCGCGCTGCTCGCCATCCTCGCCTCGGCGACCGCCATGACGGTGATCGTCGGCGTGCGCTACCTGGCGGCGTCGGGCGGCTTCGCGCTGGCGACGCGGGTGCGGCACCCGGGGCTATACCATGGGCTCGACCGGCAGATGCGCCGCGAGGTCGGCTGGAGCCTGGCCTCGGCGGCGATCTACGGCGTGCCCGCCGGCGTGGTCGCCTGGGGCTGGGCCAATCGCGGCTGGACGCTGATCTATCGCGACATCGACGCCTGGCCGTTGTGGTATTGGCCGCTGTCGATCCTGGTCTACCTCGTTGCCCACGACACCTGGTTCTACTGGAGCCACCGTTGGATGCACCGGCCGCGCTGGTTCCGCATCGCGCACGCGGTACACCATGCCAGCCGGCCGCCGACCGCGTGGGCGGCGATGGCGTTCCACCCGGTCGAGGCGCTGACCGGGGCAATCGTCATTCCGCTGCTCGTGTTCGTCGTGCCGATCCATATCGCCGCCTTGGGCGTTGTGCTGACCGTGATGACGGTGATGGGCGTGACCAATCATATGGGTTGGGAGATTTTCCCTGCGTTCATCTGGCGCGGGCCATTGGGGGCCGTGCTGATCACCGCCAGCCATCACCAACGCCATCATGAACGCTACAGGTGCAATTATGGACTCTATTTCCGCTTCTGGGATCGGCTGTGCGGTACCGATGCCGGGATCGGCGCGTTCGAGCATCGGCAGCGTGCAGCGGCTGCTGCGCCGACTGGGCGTGGCGCTGGTGGTGGTGGCGCTGCTGCCCGCGCTGGGGTCGAGGACTGAGGTCGAGCGCGCGGCCGACGCCACGCGCGCCGATGCGTCGATGCTGGCGCCCTGCCTTGCCGGCGATCCGGCAATGGTGCCGGGCTGCGTCGACGGCGCGCCGGGCGCCCCGGCGCATGCGGAGGTCGGCACCGTTCGCCCGGCATGATCCGGCGCCGGAAGGCTTCCCGGTACTGATGCTGCAGAGCAACAGGTCGACGATCATCATCATCTATGTTCATGTCCGACGGACCCAATTTTGGAGGGCGGCGTTTCGCTGCTGCAACCAAGTTTCCGGAGTCTGCCCTGTGCGCCGCATCATCTGCCTGTCCGTTCCGCTGCTCGCCGCCGTCGCCACGCCTGCCCTTGCGCAGGATCGCGGCGCGCAGAACGGCCAGTTCGATATCGGCGGCGATTCCGTCACGATCGGCGTGGCCGGGGCGCTGACCCCCGATTACGAGGGCTCCAACGACTACCGCGTGGTGCCGGCGCCGGCCGCGATCGGCTCGATCCACGGGTTCAACTTCACGCTGCTGGGCAACCGCGCCAGCATCGACCTGATCCCGAACAAACCCGGCCCCGGCATCGACCTGGAGGCGGGACCGATCGCCGTGCTGAACTTCAACCGCAGCGACCACAAGAGCATCGACGATCCGCGCGTCGCCGCGCTGCCCGAGCGCGGCCGATCGGTGGAGCTCGGCGGCTATGTCGGGATCGGCAAGACCGGGGTCATCACCAGCCAGTACGACAAGCTGTCGCTTTCGCTCAGCTATCGCCACGACGTCAGCGGCGTCAGCGACAGCGGCACGTGGCAACCCTCGGTGAGCTATTTCACCCCGCTCAGCACCAAGGCGGCGGTCGCGCTGTTCGGATCGATGACGCACGTCGGGCGCGGTTATGCCCAGACCTATTACGGCATCACGCCCACCGATTCGCTGGCGAGCGGCTTGCCGACCTATTCGGCGCATGGCGGCTGGAAGAGCTATTCGCTGGGCGGCGTCGCGACCTATTCGCTGACCGGCAACCTGCTGCACGGGTTCAAGATCTTCGCCGGCGGCAGCTACACGCGCCTGCTCAACAGCGCGTCGTACACGCCGATCACCCGGATCGCCGGATCGCCCAACCAGTGGGTCGCCGCAGCGGGGCTCGCCTACACCTTCTGACCGGCTGCGCCGGCAGCGGTTCCGCTATTGCCAAGCTGATCCGGCTGCAGCAGGCACTCTACCCTTTTGTGCCGCAATTGGGGGGGAGCTTGCCATGCGTAGCGGTTACTGGATCGTCGCCATCTTCGCCGCAGGCTGGGGCTGTGGGGGGCTGTCTGCCGCCGGATTTCCGCCGGGCGCGCTTGCCCTGCCGGTGGCCGTGTCGGCGGCGCTGCTGCTGTGGGCGTACACCATACCAGCGACCGCGCGAGACATTGGTCGTCAGGCGCGCAAGCTGATCCTGCGGTGGAGCCTGATCGAGGTCGCCGGGATCGTCGCCGCGTCCAGCCTGATCCATG
This sequence comes from Sphingomonas sp., assembly GCA_051955175.1. GTDB lineage: Bacteria > Pseudomonadota > Alphaproteobacteria > Sphingomonadales > Sphingomonadaceae > Sphingomonas. The sequence goes on along the minus strand of JBQCHA010000249.1, from coordinate 4,645 downwards.
GGCCGGAGCGCACCGGCGAACTGTTCGCCGCGGTGGCGATGATCGTCGGGCTGCATTTCCTGCCGCTCGCGCGCGGAATCCCGGTGCGGATCTATTATCTCACCGGCGCGGCGCTGATCGCGCTCGGCGCGGGCGCGATGCTGCTGCCGGCATCCGAACGGCCGCTGGCCGTCGGCGCCGGCGCGGCGGCGATCCTGTGGGCGACGGCGGTCTTCCGCCTGCTGGGCGCCCAGCGCGGTTCCGTCGCGCGCGCCTGACCGGCGCGTCGGTCCACCGCCGCCGGCATTTTTCGCCGTGAATCACGGGGTCGCGACGTTTTTGGCCATCGACAGCGATAGCCCGATAGTTCTATCCCGGCGGCCCGCGTTCCGGCCAATCCGTCCGAGGAGTTCGTACCTATGACCGACACCAGCGACCAGTTGATCGAGGCGTTCGACGCCCGCGCCGTCAGGCGCTCCGAGCGGCGCGAATTCTTCCGCACGGTGCTCGGCGCCGGCGCCGTGGCCGCGGCGGGTGCCGTCGCGCTCGGCTGGGAAGCCGCGGCGAACGCCGATACCACCGCGGGCGACATCCTGAACTTTGCGCTCAACCTCGAATATCTCGAGGCGAATTTCTATTCCTGGGCCGCGTTCGGCTACGGCATCTCGTCCGACATGGTGTCGGGCACCGGCACGCTGGGCACCGTCAACGGCGGACAGCAGGTCAATTTCACCGATCCCGTCATCCAGGCCTGTGCCCGCGAGATCGCCCGGGACGAGGTCAACCACGTCACCTTCCTGCGCACGGTGCTCGGCTCCAGCGCGGTGGCGCAGCCGACCATCGACCTTACGACCGGCCCGACCAGCGCGTTCAGCACTGCCGCACAGGCGGCCGGCATCGTCGCCGCCGGGCAGAGCTTCAACCCGTTCGCCAGCGACGAGAACTTCCTGCTCGCCGCCTTCCTGTTCGAGGATGTCGGCGTCACCGCCTACAAGGGCGCGGTGCCGCTGATCGGCAACGCCACCTATGCCCAGGCGACCGCCGGGATCATGGCGGTGGAGGCCTATCACGCCGCCACGGTGCGCGCGGCGCTGTATCGCAAGGGCGTCAGCACCGCGTCGTTCCGCACCTTCGCCGACGACATTTCGGACGCGCGCGACAAGCTGGACGGCACCACCGAGGACGATCAGGGCATCTCGCCGACCACGCCTTCGGACGGTTCGGGCACCGCCGCCAACATCACGCCGACCGACCAGAACGGCGCCGTCTACAGCCGCTCGACGGCACAGGTTCTCAACATCGCCTATCTGAACAGCGGCAAGGTCACCAAGGGGGGCTTCTTCCCCAACGGCGTCAACGGTTCGCTGAACGCCAGCGCCGCCAGCGCTTCGTAACCCGGCAGGAGGGAGTATCGCCATGCACGATCAAGAAATGCTGAGCCAGGCCCTCGCCGACGCCGAGCAGCGCCGCGCCGAACGCCGCCAGTTCCTCCGTTCCGCCAGCGTGCTGGGGGTCGCCGCCGGCGGCTCCGCGCTGCTCGCGGCGTGCGGCGGCAACAATTCGTCGCCCACCCCGACGCCGACCCCGACCGGCACCGCCAGCCCCACGCCGACGCCGACCGGCACCGCGACGACCAGCTACAGCGATGCCGACGTGCTCGCCTTCCTGCTGAACCTGGAATATCTCGAGGCGCAGTTCTTCCTGAACGCAGCATTCGGCGCCGGCCTCGACAGCAAGCTGACCACCGGTGCGCAGACTGCCGGCACGGTCACCGGCGGCGCGAAGGTCACCTTCGCCGATTCGACCATCGCCGAATATGCGCGTGAGATGGCAGCCGACGAGCGCGCGCACGTCACCTTCCTGCGCACGTTGCTCAACACCGCGGCAATCGCCATGCCGGCGATCAACATCGACGGCAGCGCGACGGGCGCCTTTACCACCGCGGCGCGCGCCGCCGGCCTGGTCGGGGCGAGCGCGACGTTCAACCCCTATGCCAACGATACCAACTTCCTGCTCGGCGCGATGATGATCGAGGACGTGGTGGTATCGGCCTATAGCGGCGTGATCGGCTATCTTTCCAACGCGGCGCTGATGGAATCGTTCGCCGGCCTGCAGGCGGCGGAGAGCTATCACGCCGGTCTGGTCCGCTCGACGCTCTATGCGATGGGCGCGACGACGCCGGCGCTGATCACCCAGGCGGGGAAGATCTCCAACTATCGTGACAGCCTGGACGGCACCACCGATCTCGACCAGGGCATCGCCACCGACAACCAGGGCGCGGCGAACATCGTGCCGTCCGACCCCAACGGCGTCATCCTCGGTCGCTCGCCGCAGCAGGTGCTCAACATCCTGTTCCTCACCGCCGGCACCGGCGTGACCAAGGGCGGCTTCTTCCCCGCCGGCGTCAACGGCACGATCAAGAGCAGCTGATCGCCGGGCGCCAGCAAGCGCCTTGGAAGGCCCGTCGGCGGAGATGCCGGCGGGCCTTTTCGTTAGGGGATCGACATCGAGGCGTCACCCCCACCCCTTCGGCGCCTTCGCGCCTTTGTCCCTCTCCCACCGGGAGAGGGAAAGGGCCCGCTGCCGAAGGCTGTGGGAAGGGAGAGGGCGAGGTGCGTTCGTACGCTGCCTGCCGCCCTCCGGCCCTCGCAGCGCGACAGGGCGCATCGCTCGCGCCAATTGACGCTTTGCATCCCGCGCCGGGACGCACTAGACTCCGGCCCACATCCCCGGGGAGCCGGCCGGACCACGCCCGTCAGGGCACGATCCGTGGCTGAGAGGTGCGTCTGGCAGCGCACGACCCGCCGAACCTGATCCGGTTGAGACCGGCGTAGGGAGGGAAGCGGCCGTTTCGTCTGCGGAACCTTCGCCCCTCCATGCGACACTGGAGGACCAACACGATGGCCGACGTTCCTGCAAAAGCCGAAATCGGCGTGACAACCGGCCCGATCCGCGGCAGCCGCAAGGTCCACGTCCCCGCGCGCACCGGCAGCGGCGTGCGCGTCGCGATGCGCGAAATCGACCTCGAGCCCTCCTCCGGCGAACCGCCGCTGCGCGTCTATGACACCTCCGGCCCGTACACCGATCCCGACGCCCGCATCGACATCATGGCCGGCCTGCCCGCGCTGCGCCGCGACTGGATCATGGCGCGCGGCGATGTCGAAGCCTATGACGCGCGCGAAATCCGCCCCGAGGACAATGGCCTGACCGGCCCCGATCGCTCCGCTGGCGTGCCGCAATTCCCCAATGTCGTGAAGCGCCCGCTGCGCGCCAAACCCGGCATGAACGTCAGCCAGATGCACTATGCGCGGCGCGGCATCATCACGCCCGAAATGGAATATGTCGCCGAGCGCGAGAATCTCGGCCGTGAGATGCTCAAGGACCAGGTCCGCGACGGCAATAGCTGGGGCGCCGCCATCCCCGATTTTGTCACCCCCGAATTCGTCCGCGACGAGGTCGCCCGCGGCCGCGCGATCATCCCCAACAACATCAACCACCCCGAAACCGAGCCGATGGCGATCGGCCGCAACTTCCTCGTCAAGATCAACGCCAATATCGGCAATTCCGCCGTCGCCTCGGACGTCGCGCAGGAAGTCGAGAAGAAGGTCTGGTCGATCCGCTGGGGCGCCGACACGGTGATGGACCTCTCGACCGGCCGCAACATCCACGACACCCGCGAATGGATCCTGCGCAATTCCCCCGTGCCGATCGGCACCGTGCCGATCTACCAGGCGCGGGAGAAGGTCGGCGGCCTCGCCGAGGACCTGACCTGGGAAATCTTCCGCGACACGCTGATCGAGCAGGCCGAACAGGGCGTCGACTATTTCACCATCCACGCCGGGGTAAGGCTTCCGTACGTCCCCATGACCGCCAAGCGCGTCACCGGCATCGTCAGCCGCGGCGGCTCGATCATGGCGAAATGGTGCCTCGCGCACCACAAGGAGAGCTTCCTCTACGAGCATTTCGACGACATCACCGAGATCATGAAGGCGTATGACATCGCCTATTCGCTGGGCGATGGCCTGCGCCCCGGCTCGATCGCCGACGCCAATGACGAAGCCCAGTTCGCCGAGCTTTACACGTTGGGCGAGCTCACCAAGCGCGCCTGGGAACAGGACGTGCAGGTGATGATCGAGGGCCCCGGCCACGTGCCGATGCACAAGATCAAGGAGAATATGGACAAGCAGCTCGAGGCGTGCGGCGAGGCGCCGTTCTACACGCTCGGGCCGCTGACGACCGACATCGCGCCGGGCTATGACCACATCACCAGCGGCATCGGCGCGGCGATGATCGGCTGGTACGGCACCGCGATGCTCTGCTACGTCACGCCCAAGGAGCATCTCGGCCTGCCCGACCGCGACGACGTCAAGGTCGGCGTGGTGACCTACAAGCTCGCCGCCCATGCCGCCGATCTCGCCAAGGGCCACCCCGCCGCCCGCCTGCACGACGACGCTTTAAGCCGCGCGAGGTTCGAGTTCCGCTGGCGCGACCAGTTCAACCTGTCGCTCGACCCCGAAACCGCCGAGCAATATCACGACCAGACCCTGCCCGCGGAAGGCGCCAAGACCGCGCATTTCTGCAGCATGTGCGGCCCCAAATTCTGCTCGATGAAGATCACCCAGGAAGTGCGCGACTTCGCCGCCAAGCAGAACCAGGGCGCCGACAG
>JBQCHA010000248.1:0-17515 GCA_051955175.1 Sphingomonas sp. | reverse complement strand
AGATCAGCGCCTTCTTCAAGGTCGACAATCTGTTCGACCGCGATCCGACGCCGTCGCCGCAGACCAACACCGGCGTCGACATCAACCCCGCGCTCTATGACACGATCGGCCGCATGTACCGCTTCGGCATCCGCTACAATTTCTAGCCGGCCATTCTCCCCGGCTATCCTTGCCCCGGCCGTTCGCGGCCGGGGCGTTTGTTTTTCGGGCGAAGCGCGGGGCGGATCAGCCCACCATCGCCAGCTCGCGCATCGGCTGGCTCTCGCGCCGACCGGGCGCGGCAAGCTTGAAGGTCGACGCCTGGTCGAGCAGCGCGCCGATTTCCTGGTCGAGGTTGCGTGCGGCGGCCGAGGTCTGCTCGACCATCGCGGCATTCTGTTGCGTGCTGCGGTCCATCGTGCCCATCGCCACGCTGATCTCGGCCACGCTGGCGGCGTTCGCCTCGTTCTCGCCGGCCAGGCTGCGCAGCAGGCCGTGGACATCGGCCATGCCGTTGCTGATCGCCGACAGTGCCACATCGACCTGCTGCACGGCGCCGACCGCGACGGTCGCTTCCTGCTGCGCGACGGTCAGCTGCTCGCGGGCACGCTGCGCCTCCTCCTCGGCCCGCATGGCGAGTGCGGAGACGAGGTCGGCGACCACCGCGAAGCCGCGCCCTGCCTCGCCGGCACGCCCAGCCTCGACGGCGGCGTTCATCGCCAGCACGCGCGTCTGGAACGCGATCTTGTCGAGCCCTTCGATGACGTCGGTGGTGCCGGCGGCGCTGGCGGAGACGCGCTCCATCGCGCGGACCGCCTCGTCGACAATGCGCCGGCCGTCGCCGACCGCGCCGGCGGTTTCATCGGCGTGCCGGACGGTGTCGGCAGCGGCGGTCGAGCTCGCCTTGATTCGGCCGTCCATGCCGGCGATCGCGGCATTGGTCTGCTCCAGGCTGGCAGCGTTGCTCTCGGTCCGGCGCGCCAGATCCTCCGAGGCGCGCGCGATCTCGCGCGAGCCCGACCGCACGCTCTGCGCGGTGGCCAGCACCGTGCCGACCAGCTCGCGCAGATTGGCGAGCGCGGTGTTGTAGCTGCGCTTCAGCCCGGCATAGTCACCGGGGAAATCGGCAGTGATGTCGGCGGTCAGGTCGCCGTCGGCGAGCCGCTGCAGGTTCGCCTCCATGCCGCGGACGATGCGGCCCTGTTCGTCGGCGAACTCATTGAGCGCGATCTGCTGCTGCGCGGCATCGCGGAAGGCGAACATCGCCCGCGTCATGCGGCCGACGCAATCGGTATAGTCGGTGAAGTGAATGGTGCTGGAAAGATCGCCGGCGGCCAGCGCCTCCATCCGCACCACGGTCTGAACATAGGGGCCGGCGATCGCCTCACGGAACAGGAAGCCCAGCCCCGCCGCGACGGCCAGCACCACCCCGCCGAGCACCAGCGCCGCGGCGCGCGCCAACAGCGCCTCAGCCCCGACCGTGATCGCCACCAATCCCGCCATAAGCCCAAACGCGATCAACAGCTTCAGCCGGATCGGCGCCGTACATCTGAACCAATTCACGCTACACCCCCTACCCGGCACCGGCCCCGGCACACAGGGGGCGGCGCAATCATCGACCGGTCATCAGCATTATAGCCGCCGGCCGGGGGAAACCGCTTTCCTAGGGGTTTCTACGGCAGGCGATGGGGGTAGCGCTTTGACGTCGGCGCGCAACGTCAACTCTCCCAGGGCGCGTTGGCGAGCGCCGCCGCGAGATGATCGATCACCACCTGCACCCGCAAGGGCCGTAGCGGCGACGGCGGCATCACCAGATAGAGCGCGAGCGGCAGCGGCGCCCAGTGGGGCATCGCCTGCTCCAGCGATCCGTCGCGCAGCTCCCGCCAGACCAGGAACTCGGGCTGGATCGCGATTCCCCGGCCGGCCAGCAGCGCCGGGTTGAGCAGGTCCGCGTTGTCGGTCCACAGCGTGACCGCGGGTCGCACCACCTCCTCGCCGAATTGCGGGTGGGTGAAGCGCCACACGCCCGGCGTCGCGCCGCCGGTATAGGCCATCGCCCGGTGGCGCTCGAGCTCGGCCGGGTGGCTCGGCCGGCCGTGGCGGTCGAAATAGTCGGGCGACGCGACCAGCATCAGCCGCACCGCGCACAGCCGCCGCGCGAGCATCGACGAATCCTCCAGCCGCGCGATGCGCAGCGCGAGGTCGAAGCCGTCGGCGACGAGGTCGACGTGGCGATCGCTCAAGGCGAAGTCGAGCACCACCTCCGGATGCGCCGCCATGAAGCCTGGCAGCGTCGCCGCCATATAGCCGATGCCGAACGACAGCGGCGCGCTGATCCGCACCCGGCCGCGCGGCACGCTCGACTGCTCCGCCGCCTCGTCCTCCACCAGTTCGCCTTCGCGCAGGATGCGGCTGGCGCGCTCCAGCGCCGCACGCCCGCTGTCGGTCAGCGACAGGCGGCGTGACGTGCGCGCGATCAGCGCCACGCCCAGCCGCGCCTCCAGCCGCGCGACCGCCTTCGACACCGTCGGATTGGACAGGCCCAGTTCCTGCGCGGCGCGCGCGAAGGAGCCGAGTTCGGCGACCTTGGCGAAGATCGCCCAGCCTTCGAGATCGGGGAGTTTACGTGTCATTTTCGGAAATGATGAAATGCCATCATTTCTATTTCGTCAAGTGCGCCCAGCCGTCATCTTTGCTGGGTAACGAGGCGATCACGCCTCTCGACCCTCGAAAGGACGAACAGATGATCGACCGCCGCCCCTTTGCCGAACTCGGTGGTGCCAACCACGGCTGGCTCGACGCCAAGCATCACTTTTCCTTCGCCGGCTATTATGATCCTGCCAGGATGGGCTGGGGCCCGATTCGGGTGTGGAACGACGATACGATCGCCCCCGGCACCGGCTTCCCGCCGCATCCGCATGCCGACATGGAGATCATCACCTATGTCCGCGAAGGCGCGATCACCCATCAGGACAGCCTGGGCAACCTGGGCCGTACAGAGGCGGGCGACGTCCAGGTGATGAGCGCGGGCTCCGGCGTCCGTCATTCGGAATATAACCGCGAACCCGGCGTCACCCGCATCTTCCAGATCTGGATCGAACCCAAGACCCGCGGTGCCGCGCCGGCCTGGGGTGCCAAGCCCTTCCCCAAGGGCGATCGCTCGGGCCGCTTCGTGACGCTGGCCAGCGGGTTCGAGGGCGACGCGGACGCGCTGCCGATCCGCACCGATGCCCGCGTGCTGGGCGCCACGCTGAAGGCCGGCGAGACCGCCGAGCTGCCGCTGGAACCCACGCACCACGCCTATCTCGTCCCCGCCACCGGCGCGATCGAGGTCAACGGCGTGCGCATTCTTGCCCGCGACGGCGCCGCCATCACCGGCGAGACGCTGCTGACCATCACCGCGATCGAGGACGCCGAGATCGTCCTGGTCGATGCCGCCTGATCCCTTTTCGTACCCGAGTAGCCTGACCGCAACCGACTGGATGGAGAACACCAATGCCGACGATCACCACCACCGACGGGACCGACATCTTCTACAAGGACTGGGGGCCCCGCGACGGCCAGGTCATCATGTTCCACCATGGCTGGCCGCTCAGCTCGGACGATTGGGACGGGCAGATGATGTTCTTCGTCGGCAAGGGCTATCGCGTCGTCGCCCATGATCGCCGCGGCCACGGCCGGTCGAGCCAGGCGGCGACGGGGCACGACATGGACACCTATGTCGCCGACGTGACCGCGCTGACCGATGCGCTGGACCTGAAGAACGCCATCCACATCGGCCATTCGACCGGCGGCGGCGAGGTCGCCCGCTATGTCGCCCGCGCCAAGCCCGGCCGCGTCGCCAAGGCGGTGCTGGTCAGCGCGGTCGCGCCGATCATGCTGAAGACCGACGCCAACCCCGACGGCGTGCCGATCGAGGTGTTCGACGACATTCGTCAGCAGACCGCCACCAACCGCGCGCAATATTTCTACGACTTCACCATGCCCTTCTTCGGCTACAATCGCGACGGCGCCGAGGTGAAGGAAGGCGTGCGGCGCAACTGGTGGCGGCAGGGGATGATGGGCAGCGTGCTGGCGCATACTTTGGGCATCAAGGCGTTTTCGGAGACCGACTTCACCGACGACCTGAAGGCGATCAGCGTGCCGACGCTGGTGATGCACGGCGAGGACGACCAGATCGTGCCGTTCGCCACCACCGGCAAGCTGTCGGCCGGGATCGTGCCCAATGCCGAGCTGAAATCCTATCCCGGCTATCCGCACGGCATGCCGACGACGCACGCCGATCGGATCAACGCCGACCTGCTCGCCTTCATCCAAGGCTGACATCGTACCGGTGCGGCGGGGGGTCATGACCTCCGCCGCGCCCCTTTTTTGGCTGCAGCGCCCCGGAAGCGCTGCTCGCCCGGTCAAGCCGCCAGCGGGAAGCGCAGCAGCCGGTCCTCCAGCGCGACCAGCGCCTGCGCCGGCGCCCCCACCGCGCGCACGATCTCCGGATGATGCGCGTCGAGTCCCCCGGTCAGCGCACCGAACGCCGGCAGGATCAGCTTGCGCGTCGTCGCGACGAAGCAGCGCCGCGCCACCCGCCGCCCCCGCACCGTCAGCCGCAGCTTGGGATGGAAATGGCCGGAGAGTTCGGGCCGCGGATCGCCCGGATCGGCCTCATGGCGCAGCACCAGGCCGTCGACCTCCGCCTCGGTCATCACCTCGCCGCCGCAGCGATCGACCATCTCGCGATCGTGATTGCCGGTGATCCAGACCCAGCGATGGGCGCCGGTCAGCGCCAGCAGCATCTGCCGCGCGCGATCGGGCAGACGCTCACAGCCGGCGGAATCGTGGAAGCTGTCACCCAGGCACCAGATTTCCGCCGGCGCCGTCGCCGCGACCACCGCGGCGAGATCGGCCAGCGTCGCCACCGCGTCATAATGCGGCAGCATCTGCCCGGCGCGCGCGAACCAGCTCGCCTTCTCGAAATGCAGGTCGGCGACCAGCAGCGCGCGCCGCGCCGGCCAGAACAGCGCGCCCTGGGGCAGCGCCAGCAGCGCATGGTCGGCGAACGAAAAGGGAACCATTGCGTCGCTATGCCCGCTCCCCCGCCCGGGATCAATGGGGCGGCTGATGCGTCGAGTTGGCATCCCGACACGAAGCGCGTAAGCGAGCGCGCGCCATGGCAGTGAGTATCAGCCCGACGATGACCGCCGTCCCGCCGCAGCAGGAAACCGCGCCGGCCGCCCGCCGATCGATCGCGCTCGGCCTCGGCGCGCTGGGCGTGGTGTTCGCGGACATCGGCACCAGCCCGATCTACGCCTTTCGCGAGGCGCTGGACCAGGTCAGCCCCGGCACGATCGGCGAGCCCGAAATCCTGGGCGTGCTGTCGATGGCTTTGTGGTCGCTGATCATCGTCGTCTCGATCAAATACGTCCTGTTCCTGATGCGCGCCAACAACCAGGGCGAGGGCGGCGTCCTGGCGCTGGCGGCGATCGCCCGGCGCGGCCGCGGATCATGGGCGCGCACCGCGGTCGTGCTGGGCGCGGCGGGCGCCGCGCTGTTCTACGGCGATTCGCTGATCACCCCGGCGCTGTCGGTGCTGGCGGCGTCCGAAGGCCTGCGCACCCTGCCCGGCGCCCGCGCCGCCGTCAGCGAGCATGCCATCTTCTTTCTGACCGTGTTCATCCTGATCGTGCTGTTCGCCGTGCAATCGCGCGAGACCGGCCGCGTCCAGCGGCTGTTCGGGCCGATCTGCCTGTTGTGGTTCGGCGTCATCGCCGCGCTCGGCATCTGGCAGATCGCCGACGAGCCGGGCATCCTGCGCGTCTTCTCCCCCACCTATGCCGCGATGTTCCTGGCCAGCCACGGCGTTACCAGCCTGTTCGTGCTGGGCGCGATGAGCCTGACGGTCGCCGGCGCCGAGGCGATGACCGCGTACATGGGCCAGTTCGGCCGCGTCGCGATCGGCCGCGGCTGGTTCGCGTTGGTGCTGCCGGCGCTGATGCTCAACTATCTCGGCCAGGGCGCGGTCGCGCTCGATGCGCTGCGCGGCGCAACGTCGGCACAGACGCCGTTCCTCAACGCCGACTGGTTCTTCCTGATGGCGCCGGTGCCGCTGCGCGTGCCGCTGATCCTGCTCGCCGTCGTCACCACGATCATCGCCAGCCAGGCGGTGATCAACGGCACCTATTCCCTGACGCAGCAGGCGATCCAGCTCGGCCTGCTGCCGCGCCTCCGGGTGCGGCGCAGCGCCACGGGGCGCATCTACCTGCCGGCGATCAACTGGCTGCTGCTGATCGGCGTGCTGCTGCTGATCGTGCAGTTCCGCACCTCGTCCAACATGGCTGCGGCCTATGGCGTCGCGGTGACCGGCACGATGCTGGTGACCACCGTGCTCGCCTATATCGTCGTCCGGCACCGCTGGCGCTGGAGCCGGCCCAAGGCGGCGCTGCTGATCGCGCCGTTCCTGGCGCTCGATGTCATGCTGTTCGCCGCCAACCTGCTGCGCGCGGTGGAGGGCGGCTGGGTACCGCTGGTCGTCGCCGCGATCATCGGGCTGATCATCTCGATCTGGGTGCGCGGCCGCGGCATCGTGCGTGTGTTCGAGCAGCGTCATAGCGTGCCGCTCGACGATCTTGCCGCCGCGCTCGAACGGCGCCCGCCGGAGCGCGTCTCGGGCGTCGCCGTGTTCCTGACCGCCAATGCCGAGAGCGCGCCGGGCGCGTTGCTCCACAACCTGAAGCACAACAAGGTGCTGCACGAGAAGAACCTGATCGTCAGCGTGCGCACCGCGGACCGCCCGGTGGTGCCCCCCGACGAGCGCACCGAGGTGGCGAAGATCAACGACTCCTTCACGCGGATCGTGTTGACCTACGGCTTCATGGAAACGCCCGATATTCCGCGCGACCTGGGGCTGGAGGCGAAGGCGCGCAACGTATCGCTGGAAAGCAACCAGACGTCCTATTTCATCGGCCGCAACACGCTGAAGCCGTCGAAGGACGAGGGCATGCCGCTGTGGCAGGACCGCATCTTCATGTTCCTGCAGCGGAACGCGTCGGATCCCACCGATTTCCTGCAGATCCCGCCCGGCAAGGTGCTGGAGCTTGGGGAGCAGGTTACGGTCTGATCTGACCTTCGCCGAAGGCGGCCGTCATTCGCGCGAGGGCGGGAAACCAGAAGCACCGGCGGTCCCGAAGGAGCCGTTACGTCAGCCAGTCTGGATTCCCGCCTGCGCGGGAATGACCAACAAGGACGCGCAACGCTTCTGCAAAGCGAGAGCGATGGCCTAGAGGAACCTGACGCCCCTATCGCTTCGCGCGCGACCGATCCGCATACATCGTCGCCGCGGCCAGCGCGGCCGAGCCGATGCCGAGGCCGATCGTCGCGAGCGGCCAGAAGCGGCGCTTGCCCGGCTCGTGCGTGCCCGCCGCGCCGTCGGCGCAGCGCTTGGCGTCGCGTGCAGCGGCAGTGATCTCATTGACGGGGGCGTCGGCGTCCTGGGTCAAGATGACCTCCGTTACTGGTACAATGGAATCGTAACTCAACGCGCGGCCGCTGTCACATATCCATCGCGGAAGCTGCGGGCGAAGGCGGCGAGCCGGCCCTCGGCAATCGCGGCGCGGAGATCGGCCATCAGCGTCTGGTAGGACCAGATGTTGTGCTCGGTCATCAGCATCGCGCCCAGAATCTCCCCGGCGCGGACGAGATGGTGGAGATAGGCGCGGCTCCACGTCGCGCAGACCGGGCAGGGGCAGGCGGGATCGAGCGGCCCCTTGTCCTCGCCGAAGCGCGCGTTCCTGATGTTGATTGGCCCGGTGCGGGTGAACGCCTGGCCGGTGCGGCCCGACCGCGTCGGCAGCACGCAGTCGAACATGTCGACGCCGCGCTCGACCGCGCCGACGATGTCGTCGGGCTTGCCGACGCCCATCAGGTAACGCGGCCGCTCGGGCGGCAGCTGGCCGGGGGCGAAGTCGAGGCAGCCGAACATCGCTTCCTGCCCCTCGCCCACCGCGAGGCCGCCGATCGCATAGCCGTCGAAGCCGATGTCGATCAGCGCGTCGGCCGAGGCCTTGCGCAGCCCCTCGTCGAGCGCCCCCTGCTGGATGCCGAAGATCGCGTTGCGCGCGGCATGATCGCCGCCGGCATCGAACGCCGTCCGGCTGCGCCGCGCCCAGCGCATCGAACGCTCCATCGCCTGTGCCTGCACCTCGCGGGTCGAGGTAGTGGGCACCAGCTCGTCGAACGCCATGACAATGTTGGAACCGAGCAGCCGCTGGATCTCGATCGAGCGTTCGGGGCTGAGCAGGTGGCGCGAGCCATCGAGGTGCGACTTGAACGCCACCCCTTCTTCGCTGCGCTTGGTCAGATCGGCGAGGCTCATCACCTGATAGCCGCCGCTGTCGGTCAGGATCGGGCGGTCCCAGCCCATGAAATCATGCAGCCCGCCCAGCCGGTGGACGCGCTCGGCGGTCGGCCGCAGCATCAGGTGGTAGGTGTTGCCCAGGATGATGTCGGCGCCGGCCGCGCGCACGTCGCCGGGCTTCATCGCCTTGACGGTGGCGGCGGTGCCGACCGGCATGAACGCGGGGGTGCGGATCGTGCCGCGCTCCATGGCGATCGTGCCGGTGCGCGCAGGCCCATCGGTGGCGGTGATGGTGAAATCGAAACGGGGCGGCGTGGTCATGCCGCCCCGCATAGTCGCTGCGTCAGCGGTTCGCCACCTGCGCGAGAATGTCGCGCGACGCGCTACCGGCGATGACGGCGGCGACCGCCCTCGTCGCCGAGCGGGTTGGCGCGGATCGTCAGCAGTTCGGCGCGGGTCAGCACGCCGTCGCGATCGCGATCGAGGCGCGCGAACGCCTGGTCGAACGCCGCCTGCAGCTCGGCCGGCGTGATGCGGCCGTCATGGTCGCCGTCCACCTCGAACGGGCTAGGCAACGCATTGCGATCGCCGAGGAAGCGTTCCGCCCAGTCGCCATATTGAATATAGTCGATCGAGCCGCGACGGTCGGTGTCGATCGCCGCGAAGCTGCGCGCGACGCCGGCGGCGAGCTCGGCGCGGGTGACGCGGGCGTTGCCGTCGCTGTCGAACGTCGCAATCATCATCGCGATCGGCTCGACCATCATCGTCGCGTCGGGCGGCTGGTCCTGGTCGAGCGGCGCCGGCGCGGCGGCAGCGAGCAGGGCGGCGAGCACGATCATCGGCGGCATCCTGCGGCAGCCGCCGCGCGCCGGCAAGCGCGATTCGGTCCACCCGCTGTCGGGTTTCAGCCGACCTTAACCCGATTGTGGCAGGTGCGGTCTCCACGACCCCTGCCCGGCCGGCAGGAAGCAGGAGACCAGGCGCGTGCTCACCGTTCGTTATCCCCGGTTCGACTTCGCATCATGCCTGCCGCACTGGGCGCCGCACCTCGAGTTCGCGCAATATTTCAACGCGGTGTCGATGGTGCCCTGCGCGCTGGAGCCGTTCGCGATCAAGGTGTTCAATCACGTCAAGGATCGCCTCGATCCGGTGAAGGACGCTGCGCTGATCCGCGAGGTGGATTGGTTCGTCGCGCAGGAGGCGCAGCATTTCCGCCAGCACGTCAGGTTCAACAAATGCTTCCAGACCGATCGCTATCCGAAGATGGCCGAGCTCGACCGCCGGCTGCGCGAGGAGGTCGACGCCTTCCTGGCCGACAAGTCGATCGAATTCTGCCTGGGCTATATCGAGGGGTTCGAGGCGTTCGGCGCGATCTGGTGCCGGATGTGGTTCGAGGATCTGGACGAGTACAAGCAGGACGCGACCGAAGCGCCGCTGGCGCTGTTCGACTGGCATTATGCCGAGGAATTCGAGCATCGCGAGAGCGCGTTCAAGCTCTACGAGGCGATCGCGGTGCGCGGCAGCCTGTGGCGGCGCATCTATTACGGCTGGTTCTACCGCATCTGGATCACGCGCTTCGTGATGCAGCATCTCACCAGGCATACTCATCGCGCGCGCCATCACCTGCTGGAGATGGACCGCGCCGAGATGAGCCCGGAGGACCGCGCCGCGTCCGTCGCGCGCGAGGAGGCGATGCTGGCGCGCATCGGCGCGCTGCTGAAGCGGCGCGTGCGGGTGATCTATTCGCCTTTCTACAACCCCGCACGCAAGCGCTGCCCGGCGGGGCTCGGTGCGGTGCTGGAGAGCGTCGCCCACGTCCGCGCGATGTAGGGCCGCGCGGCTAGGGCAACAGCAGGCTGGCGTCGCCGTAGCTGTAGAAGCGATAGCCGGACGCGATCGCATGCGCATAAGCGGCCTGCATGCGATCCAGTCCCATTAGCGCCGAGACCAGCATGAACAGGGTCGAGCGCGGCAGGTGGAAATTGGTCATCAGCCCGTCGATCCCCCGAAAGCGATAACCGGGCGTGATGAAGATCGACGTGTCGCCTTCGAACGGGCGGATCACGCCGTCCTCGCCCGCGGCGCTCTCGATCAGCCGCAGGCTGGTGGTGCCGACCGCGACGACGCGATTGCCGGCCGCGCGCACCGCATTCAGACGATCGGCGGTGGCCTGGTCGATGCGGCCCCATTCGGCGTGCATCCTGTGGTCCTGGGTATCCTCCGCCTTGACCGGCAGGAAGGTGCCCGCACCGACGTGCAGCGTCAGCGTCGCATGGCCGATTCCTGCGGCATCCAGCGCGGCGAGCAGCGCCGGCGTGAAGTGCAGCGCCGCGGTCGGCGCCGCGACCGCACCGGCCTCACGCGCGAACATCGTCTGGTAATCCTCGGCATCGCGGGCGTCGGTGGCGCGCTTGCTGGCGATATAGGGCGGCAGCGGCATGCGCCCGGCGCGCTCCAGCAGCAGCTCGACCGGCTCGTCGCCAGCGAAATCGAGCGCGAAGCTGCCGTCCGCCGCACGGTCGCCGGCGGTCGCGGTGACGCCGGCGCCGAAGTCGATCGTGTCGCCGTCGCGCAGCCTCTTGGCGTTGCGGATGAACGCCCGCCAGCGGCGCGGCCCTTCGCGCTTGTGCAGGGTGGCGCCGATCGTCGCGTTGCCGCGCCGCCCCTCGAGCTGCGCCGGGATGACGCGGGTATCGTTGAACACCAGCAGGTCGCCGGGCGCCAGCAGGCGCGGCAGGTCGCGCACCGTGGCGTCGCGCGTGTCGGTGCCGTCGAGCAGCAGCAGGCGCGCCGCGTCGCGCGGGCTCGCCGGCCTGAGCGCGATCCGTTCGGGCGGCAGGTCGAAATCGAACGCGTCGACCTTCATCGCCGGGGTAGCCGCATCACTGGTCGGCGGTCGCCGCCGGCTGCTGCTGCGGCTGGGCCTGGGGCTGCGGCGTGGCAGGCTTGGTGCCCGGCAGCGTCACCGGCGGGCCGAGATCGGGCCGCGCGACGGGGGCAGCGGGCGCCGGCGAATAGGGCGGCGGGTTGTCGGCGGCGATATAGGCGTGAACGATGCGGCTGGGATCGGCCGGCGGCTCGCCCGGATGCACCGCGTCGACATATTGCATGCCCTGAATGACGCGGCCGAACACCGTGTAGTGGCTGTCGAGCGACAGGTGCGGCGCCAGCATGATGTAGAACTGGCTATTGGCGGTGCCCTCCGCCTTCTTCTCGGCTTCCGGACCGGCCTCGGGCGGGGCGCTCTGGCGCGCGGCGGCGACCGCGCCGCGCACATGCGGCAGGTAATTGAACTCGGCCGGGACGTCGGGCAGCGTCGATCCGCCCGAGCCGTCGCCCTTCGGATCGCCGGTCTGTGCCATGAAGCCGGGGATCACACGATGGAAGGTGAGCCCGTCGTAGAAATGCTGGCGGACCAACGTCTTGACCCGCTCGACCATCTTCGGCGCCACGTCGGGGCGCAGCCAGATCACGACACGACCGCCGGTCGAGAGGTCGAGATAGAGCAGGTTCTGCGGATCGGTCGGCGAGGCGACGGGCGGACGGTTGGCGATATTGGGGTTGATCAGGTTCGACTGCGCCGCGGCCGGGCCGGCCAGCAGCGCGCCGACCAGCGCACAGACACTCAAGAGCAAACGCATCACTTCCCCGCCAACTTGTCCTGGATCAACGCCGCTTAGAGCAAATCGCGGCTTGCGCCAACGTGAACATCCCACCGCCGCGGCTCAGCGGCCGCCGGCCGTGACCCGCGCAGCCACGTCGGCCTTCACCGTCGGCGTCACGAACTTGCCGATGTCCCCGCCGAAGCGCGCGATTTCCTTCACCAGCCGGCTGGCGATCGGCTGCAGCGCGACGTCGGCCATCAGGAAGACGGTCTCGACGCGGTTGTTGAGCTGCTGGTTCATGCCGGCCATCTGATATTCGTATTCGAAATCGGCGACGGCGCGCAGGCCCCGCACGATGATCGCCGCGCCCTCGCGCTCGGCAAAGTCCATCAGCAGCGAATCGAAGCTGACGACATGGATCTCTCCCGCGATGCCCGCCACCTCGCGCCGCACCATCGCCATCCGCTCCTCCACCGAGAACATCGGGGACTTGGACGGGTTGGTGGTGACGCCGATCACCAGCCGGTCGACCAGCTTGGCGCCGCGGCGGATGATGTCCATGTGGCCCAGCGTGATCGGATCGAACGTGCCGGGATAGACCCCGGTGCGGACCGTCACCGATCGCGCTCCAGCACGAAACGGGCGAGGTCGCGCAGCAGATCGGCCTCGGCGCCAAAGCCGCGCAGGTGCGCGATTGCCTGGTCGATCAGGAGGCGCGCCTGGTCACGCGCGCGATCCAGCCCCAGCAGCGTCAGGAACGTCTCCTTGCCGGCGCCCTCGTCCTTGCCCAGCCGCTTGCCGACCGCCGCCTCGTCGCCGGTCGCGTCGAGGATGTCGTCGGCGATCTGGAAGGCGAGGCCGATGTCACGGGCATAGCCGCGCAGCGGCGTGCGGCCTTCGGGCGCCACG
Source organism: Sphingomonas sp. (assembly GCA_051955175.1). Classification (GTDB taxonomy): domain Bacteria; phylum Pseudomonadota; class Alphaproteobacteria; order Sphingomonadales; family Sphingomonadaceae; genus Sphingomonas. The sequence goes on along the minus strand of JBQCHA010000248.1, from coordinate 4,675 downwards.
CGGGCGAGGATCATGCCCATCTCCACGCCGCAGGAGATCAGCGCACCGGTCTTCAGCGCCTGCAGCCTCGTCACGGTGGCAAGGTCGAAGCTCGCGCGTTCCGCCTCCAGGTCCATCGCCTGGCCGCCCGCCATGCCGGCGGGGCCGGCAGCGCGGGCGAGTTCCAGCGTCATTTCGGCGCGGACGAAGGGGTCGGGATGCGTCGCCGGATCGGCCAGCAGTTCGAACGCCATGGCATGCAGCGAATCGCCGGCCAGGATCGCCGTCGCCTCGTCGAACGCCTTGTGCACGGTCGGCTTGCCGCGGCGCAGGTCGTCATCGTCCATCGACGGCAGATCGTCGTGGATCAGCGAATAGACGTGGATGCATTCCAGCGCGAGGCCGGCGCGCAACGCCTGGTCGCGATCGACCGCGAACAACCGCGCGGTGGCGGCGATCAGCAGCGGGCGCAGCCGCTTGCCGCCACCGATCGCGGCGTGGCGCATCGCGCGGTAGAGATCGGCGCGGGGATCGTCGGGGACGGCCAGCAGCGCGTCGAATCGGCGATCGATCTCTTCCGAGACCTCGATCATCGCCTTGGCGAGCGGCAGCGAGGCCTCGGCCATCGCGCGATCATCCGCCATCGAATGGCGCCGTGGCGGCGGGACGGCCGTCGGCATCGAGGCGGATCGCCTCTATCCTGGCCTGGGCCGCGTCGAGCCGATCGGCGCAGCGCCGACGCAGCCGGTTGCCGCGCTCATAGAGCTCGATCGCCTCGGCAAGCGGCGTATCGCCGCTCTCCAGCTGGCCGACGATACGCTCCAGTTCTCTCAGGGCTTCCTCGAAGCTCAGGTCTTCGATCGGACGGTCCGCGTTCATGGCATACGCTATGCGGCAGGCGGGCGAGCGTGGTCAAGGATACGGCGACGCCGCCCTCGCGTTGTCCCGGCAAGAGACTGACAGGAGACCCCATGTTCACCAGCATCAATCCGGCGACCGGCGAAACCATCGCGACCCATGACGAGCTCACCGACGATCAGATCGAGGCGAAGCTGGCCCGCGCCCAGGCGGCGTTCGACGCCTGGCGGACCACCGACTACCAGACGCGCACCGACCTGCTGGCGAGCATCGCCGACGCGTTCGATCGCGACAAGCAGCGCCTCGCCGAAATCGCCACGCGCGAGATGGGCAAGACGCTGAAATCGGCGCTGTCAGAGGTCGAGAAATGCGCCGCCGCCTTCCGCCATTATGCCGAGCATGGGCCGGCGATGCTGGCCGACCGCCAGTACGAGGTGGGAACCGGCACCGCGACCGCGCGCTGGCTGCCGCTCGGCCCGGTGCTGGCGGTGATGCCGTGGAACTTCCCCTATTGGCAGGTGGTGCGCTTCGCCGCGCCGACCATCATGGCCGGTAATGTCGGCCTGCTGAAGCATGCCTCCAACGTCCAGGGCGTCGCCGCGGCGATGGAGGAGACGATGCGCGCCGCGGGCGCGCCGGAGGGGCTGTTCCAGAACCTGGCGATCAAGTCCGGCAAGGTCGCCGACCTGATCGCCGATGACCGCGTCGTCGCGGTGACGCTGACCGGCAGCGAAGGCGCCGGGATGAAGGTTGCGGAAGCAGCGGGTCGCCAGTTGAAGAAGGTGGTGCTGGAGCTCGGGGGGTCCGATCCGTTCATCGTCATGCCGTCGGCCGATCTCGACAAGGCAGTCCAGAACGCGGTGAAGGCGCGGACGATGAACACCGGCCAGTCGTGCATCTGCGCCAAGCGGATGATCGTCCATGCCGATGTCTATGACGCGTTCATGGATCTCTTCGTCGCCGGCATGAGGGCGGTGAAGGCCGGCGACCCGATGGACGAGGCGACCGACATGGGCCCGCTGTCGAGCGAGGAGCAGCGTCGGACGGTGCTCGACCAGGTCGAGAAGCTGAAGGCGGCGGGCGCCACGCTGGTCACCGGTGCCGAGGCGCTGCCCGGCAAGGGCGCGTTCATGTCGGCCGGCGTGATGACCGACGTGCCGCTGGAAGACCCGGTCGCGCAGGAGGAGGTGTTCGGCCCCGTCGCGATGGTGTTCAAGGCGCCCGACATCGACGAGGCGATCCGCATCGCCAACGACGTACCGTTCGGCCTGGGCTCCAGCGTGTGGACCAACGATGCCGATGAAAAGGCGCGCTTCGTCCGCGACGTCGCCGCCGGCATGACGGCGATCAACCAGCTTCTGGCGAGCTCGCCCGAGGCGCCGTTCGGCGGCGTCAAGCGCTCGGGTCACGGCCGCGAGCTCGGCCCCTATGGCCTGCATGAGTTCATGAACCTGAAGTCGGTCATCGAATAACCCTCGCCCCTGCTGCCGGCCGGCGCTGCCTTGCGAAACCGCGCGTCATGGGCCCATAAGCCCGTCATCACTGGACCGGGCGGGCGCGATCCGGCCGGCAGCAAAAGGGGTCAATGCATGAAGCTTCACCATCTTTGCGGCGTCGCCGCACCCGCGGTCGCGGCAGCACTGATCGGCGCGGCGCCGCTGCCGCCGCAGCAGTCGAGCCAGGTCACCCCCGACATGGTGCAGACCGGCACCGACATCCCGGCGAACTGGCAGCAGCCGGAGGATAATTTCGATTACGTCCGGCGCGAGGTGATGATCCCGATGCGCGACGGCGTGAAGCTGCACACCGTCATCCTGATTCCCAAGGGCGCGCACGACCTGCCGATGCTGCTCGAGCGCACGCCCTATAACGCCGACAGCTTCATGCGCACCAACAGCCCGCACATGAGCCAGGCGGTGTGGTCGGGTGACACCGACTGGGCGGACGGCAGCTACATTCTGGTCTGGCAGGATATCCGCGGCAAATACGGCTCCGAAGGCAAATATGTCATGACGCGGCCGCCGATGGGGCCGCTCAACCCGACCAAGACCGACGACACCACCGATGCCTGGGACACGATCGACTGGCTGGTGAAGAACGTCCAGGGCACCAACGGCAAGGTCGGCATGATCGGCTCGTCATACGACGGCTGGACGGTGGCGATGGCGCTGCTCCACCCGCATCCCGCGCTGAAGGTCGCCGCGCCGGAAAGCCCGATGGTCGACGGCTGGATGGGCGACGACTGGTTCCATTACGGCGCGTTCCGCCAGGTCAATCTCGACTATTTCACCGGCCAGACGACCGCGCAGGGATCGGGCAAGCAGGTGCCGCGCTGGAATTACGACGATTACACCAACTTCCTGGAGGCAGGCTCGGCTGGCGCCTATGCCGATGCGCACGGCTTCAAGCAGCTGCCGTGGTGGAACCGCCTGTCGGCCCACCCCGCCTATGATGCCTTCTGGCAACTGCAGGCGCTCGACAAGCAGACGGTCGAGCATCCCTCCGACGTCCCGACGCTGTGGCTGCAGGGGCTGTGGGACCAGGAGGATATCTACGGCGCGGTCCACGCCTTCGAGGCACTGGAGAAGGCCGGCCATGTCGACAACAACCACCTCGTCATCGGGCCCTGGTGGCACAGCCAGATCAACCGCTCGGGCTGGAACCTGGGCCCGCTGAAGTGGAATGGCGACACCGCCGCCGATTTCCGCCAGCAGGTGATGATCCCGTTCTTCAACCAATACCTGCGCGACACGCCGATGGCCAAGCCGATGCCGCGGGCGATGATCTACAACCCGGTCGAAAACCAGTGGGACCGGTTCGCGCAATGGCCGGCGACGCAGCAGCTTACCCCGCTTTATCTGCAGGCGGACAAGGGGCTGGGCTTCGACCAGGCGGCCGCTGGCGGCGACAGCTACGTCAGCGATCCCGCGAAGCCGGTGCCGTTCCTCGAGCGGCCGATCCCGGCGGAGAATGAGGATCGCTGGCGCACCTGGCTGGTGCAGGACCAGCGCTTCGTCACCGACCGCCCCGACGTGGTGAGCTACCAAACGCCGGTCCTGACCAAGGCGGTGCGGATCGAAGGCGCGCCGATCGCCGATATCTTCGCCAAGACGACCGGCACCGACGGCGATTTCGTCGTGAAGCTGATCGACGTCTATCCCGGCACCTATCCGCAGGACCCGGCGATGGGCGGCTATCAGCTGCCGGTGAGCATGGACATCTTCCGCGGACGCTATCGCAAGAGCTTCGCCGATCCGTCACCGATCCCGGCCAACGAGACCCAGGAATACAAATTCCGCCTGCCGACGCAGAACTACGTGTTCAAGCCGGGCCACCGCATCATGGTGCAAATCCAGTCGACGCTGTTCCCGGTCTACGACCGCAACCCGCAGAAGTACGTGCCCAACATCTTCTTCGCCAAGCCGGCCGATTACCAGAAGGCGACGGTGACGATCGAACATGGCGCCGGCCACGCCAGCTCGGTGCTGCTGCCGGTGGTGCCGGCGAGCACTGCGGAGCAATAGGCGGCGGGCGGCGCGGCTAGGCTGCCGCGCCGCTCATCACCTCGGCGATCAAGTCCTTGCGGCTCAGCTTGCCGACCATCGTCTTGGGCAGCTCGGTGCGCACCACCACCTGGTCGACGCGTTCGTGCTTGCCGAGTTGCGGGTTGAGCCAGGCGGCCAGTTCCTCGCCGGTCGCGGCGGCGCCGTCGTTGAGCGTCACGTAAGCGCGCGGATGCTCGCCGCGATAGGTGTCGGGCAGGCCGATCACCAGCGCCTCCTTCACCGCCGGATGACGATAGAGCACCGCCTCGATCTGGCTCGGAAACACCTTGAAG
>JBQCHA010000247.1:0-3038 GCA_051955175.1 Sphingomonas sp. | reverse complement strand
GCATCGGCAACGCCTCGATCGCCGCCGCGGCGCTGCCGAAACGGGCGATCAACTGGCGATAGGATACCGGCCCGACGCGGGGCGTGCGGATCAGCCGAAGCCGGGCGACCCGCTCGTCGTCAGCCACGCGCCCCGCCGCCGACGCGCGGCTCGGTGCCGTCGAGCAGCCGCTCGATGTTGCTGCGATGCTTCCACAGCACGATGAGGCTGAGCGCGAGCAGCACCGGCACGATGTCGAACACCCGGAACAGCGCCGCGCTGACCGGCGCCGACACCGCCGCCGCCATGCCCGCGACCGACGAAATGCGCAACGTGCCGAGCAGCCCCAGCCACACGACGGCATAGACCAGCCCACATTGCCAGTGCAGCGCCAATGTCACGCCCATCATTGTCGCCACGCCCTTGCCGCCGCGAAAACGCAGCCACACCGGATAGCAATGGCCGAGGAATGCGGCCGCGGCCGCCACCAGCTGTTCGCCCGGCAAGAGCCAGGCGACCAGCGCCACCGCGCCCCAGCCCTTGAGCAGGTCGAGCAGCAGCGTTGCCGCAGCAAGCCCCTTGCGCCCGGTGCGAAGGACATTGGTCGCGCCGATATTGCCGGAGCCGATCGTGCGCAAGTCGCCCGCGCCGAACACGCGCGTCAGGATCAGGCCGAAGGGGATCGAGCCCAGCAGATAGCCGAGCAACAGCGCGCCCGCCGGTGCCATCCAGAGAATTTCGGTCGGCAAAATCCCGGTTCCCCTGCTTCCCGGCGATCATAGCCGATGGTTGAGGCCGCGCAACAATATAGGTAAAGAATGATGCAGTAAGCCGCTCAGCCGCCCGTACGGCCCTTGAACCCCTGGGCGATGACGTACCATTCCGACGAGTCCTTGCGGCTCGCCGGAGGCTTGGCGTGCTTCACCGTGGTGAACAGGCGCTTCAGCTCGGCGACCAGGTGGCTGTCGGCGCCCCCGGCCAGCACCTTGGCGACGAAGGCGCCCCCGGGCCGCAACACGTCGGCGGCAAACGCCACGCCGGCCTCGACCAGGCCCATCGTGCGCAGGTGATCGGTCTGCGGGTGCCCCACCGTGTTGGCCGCCATGTCGGACAGCACCAGATCGGCCTCGCCGCCCAGCGCCTGGGTCAGCTGCTCGGGCGCGCGATCGTCCATGAAATCCATCTGCAGGATGGTGACGCCGTCGATCGGGTCGACCGGCAGCAGGTCAATGCCCACCACGATGCTGTCGGGCCGCTTCTTCCTGACCACCTGGCTCCAGCCGCCGGGCGCGATGCCCAGATCGACGATCCGCTTGGTACCGCGAAGCAGCACGAACCGCTCGTCGAGCTCGATCAGCTTGTAGGCGGCGCGGCTGCGATACCCCTCCGCCTTGGCGCGGCGGACATAGGGATCGTTGAGCTGCCGCTCCAGCCAGCGCGTCGATTGCGCCGAACGCCCGCGCGCGGTGCGCACGCGTTGCCGGCCGCCTGAACCGCCCCTGCTCATAGCTTGATCCTCACGGCCGCGGCGCGCCCATCAGGCGGCGCAAAATGCCCTCGCGGATACCGCGATCGGCGACGCCGAGCCGCTCCGCCGGCCAGAGATCCAGGATCGTCTCCAGGATCGCGCAACCGGCGACCACCAGATCGGCGCGCTCGCTACCGATGCACGGGATTTGGGCGCGCTCGGCGATCGTCTTGCCGGCGAGATCGCTGCTGATCCGGCGCATCGCCGCAGCAGGCACGATCAGGCCGTCGACCGCCGAGCGATCATAATGGTCGAGCTCCAGATGCACGCTGGCGAGCGTCGTCACCGTGCCGCTCGTGCCGAGCAGCCGCGGGCGCATTACGTTTCGCGGCAGGCGTGCGGCAAAAGCCTCCATGCTCTGCGCCACCACCTTGCGCATGCGGGCATAGGTGTCCGTCAGCGCCTCGCCCGCCGCGTGCTGTGCAGCGCTTTCGGTCAGCGACACTACGCCCCAGGGCGCGCTGTGCCAGTCGAGCACGGTCGGCATCGGCGTGGCGGTGTCGATCAGCACCAGCTCGGTCGAGCCGCCGCCGATGTCGAACACCAGCGCCGGGCCGTCGCCCGGCTCGATCAGCGCATGGCAGCCGAGCACCGCGAGCCGCGCCTCCTCCTCGGCGGAAATGATGTCGAGCAGGATGCCGGTCTCCGCCTGGGCGCGCGCGATGAACTCGGCGCCGTTGATGGCGCGCCGGCACGCCTCGGTCGCGACCGAGCGCGCCAGCGTCACGTTGCGGCGGCGCAGCTTGCCCGCGCAGACCGCCAGCGCCGCCAGCGTCCGGTCGATCGCGGCGTCGGAAATGCGACCGGTGGTCGCCAGCCCCTCGCCCAACCGAACGATGCGCGAGAAGGCGTCGACGACGGTGAAGCCGTTGCCTTGCGGCCGCGCGATCAGCAGGCGGCAATTGTTGGTCCCGAGATCAAGCGCCGCATAATGCTCGGCCTGCGGCCAGCGTGGGCGCGTCTGGGTGCCGGACAGGCGATGGCCTGGGCCATGCCGGCGCGGCGTCTTGGGCGAAACATCCCCCATAGGGCCGTCACTCTCGATTATGTTCTTCCGTCACGGCGAAGCCGCCGCCCGGTGCTTGGCGCCAAGCTAGCGCAAGCCATCGGACCCGGCAAGCGCGGCGGCGTACAACTGGCGTTGACAGGCCCGATCGCCTTGCCTAGATCGCGCCCCTCGTTGCCCCGTCGTCTAACGGCAAGACTACGGACTCTGACTCCGTCAATCGTGGTTCGAATCCACGCGGGGCATCCAGCTTCTTCTTCGCAATTTCTTGCTGAGCGCGCGGGCCGCAGCCGGCGCTGCCGCGCTCAGCGCAGCAGCACCAGTTCCTCGGCCATGCTGGGGTGCAACGCCACCGTCTGGTCGAAATCGGCCTTGGTGAGCCCCGCCTTCACCGCCACGGCGGCGGCCTGCAGGATTTCGGGCGAATCCGGGCCGATCATGTGCAGGCCGACGACACGATCGGTCTCGCCGTCGCACACCATCTGGTACAGCGCGCGCTCGTTGCGGCCGGCGAGCACGTTCTTC
>JBQCHA010000246.1:0-4613 GCA_051955175.1 Sphingomonas sp. | reverse complement strand
GGGTCTGCGCATCGCTCAGCTGGCCCAGCGCGCCGGCGAGACCGGCCGTAGCCACGGCGCGGCGCGCCACGGCCTGGGCGACATCGGTACTGGTGCCGTCGCCCGCCTGGAACTTGAGCTTCGCCTGGCGAAGCGTCTCGTCCAGGGCGGCGACGAGCGCGCGATAGCGGGCGATCAACTCGGTGGCGGCGAGCGCATCCGTATAGGCGCGCACCACCTGGACACGCACCTGCAGCGCGGTGGCGTGCGCCTGCTGTTCGGCCGCATCGCGGCCGCCGCGAGCCTGGCGCACCGCCGCGCCGATGCGGCCGCCGGTGAACAGCGGCAGCTCGACCGTCGCGCGGGCGGACCGCGGCGTCACGTCGGCCGCCTGGAGACCGAAGAAGCCCCTGGGGTCGAGGCGCCCGGCGCCGATCTCGCCGTCGAGCGACAGCGTCGGGGCGCGCTCGGCACGCGCCGCATCGACCTTGGCCTCGGCAGAATCGGTCCGTGCGCGCGCCGCCGCCAGCGCGGGCGAATGACTGAGCGCAGCGGCGATCACCGCGTCGAGGCTCTGTGCCTGCGCCGGTTGCGCGACAATGACGCCGGCGAGCAGCGCCGGAAGCAGGACCGCCCGCATCGGCCGATCAGCGGAAGGCGGTGCCGGCACGCACCCCCAGCCGCCGGAACAGCATCGCCGCCGGGCAGAAGCCGGTGAGGCTCGCCTGGAGCATGTTGGCGCCGGCGAACAGCGTCAGCGCGATCCACCACGGGCTGACGGTGACCGACAGGACGGCGCTCACCAACACGACAACGCCGGCGAAGGCGAGGACGGCACGATCGAGGTTCATCGGACGCTGGCTCCCCGGTTGAGGCGCAGTTTCCGGACGCCAAGGATGTGGAGCGCGAGCTTTTCGTAAAAGGGCTCGCCTTCGCCGTGGCGGATCTTGCGCAGGAAGTATTTCTCGAAGCCGATCTTGGCGAGATGGACCCAGCGGCCCTCCGCCGACCAGTTGGTGTTACGCGGCGGGATCTGCGGCTTGGCAATGAACGCGACGCCGCCATCACCGAAATCGGCCAGGCAGATGGCGTTCCAGCTCGCCTCGTGTGTCGGCGCATCGCCGGCGATCACTTCCCTCAGGTTCTGCGCCACCGCGGTGACCATGCTCTCGATCATGAAGCCTGTCTTGGGCACGCCGACCGGCAGCGGCGTCGGGCCGACCGGCGGGATGGCGATGCACACGCCGATCGCGAACACATTGGGATATGTGGAATTGCGCTGGTGCGCGTCGGTGAGGACGAAGCCGCGCGGATTGACCAGCCCCTCGATCCCGCGCAGCGCCGCGATGCCGCGGAAGGCGGGCAGCAGCATTGACCATTTGAACGGGACGTCCTGCGCCTTCTTCAGGCTGCCGTCGTCGTTGACCTCCTCGACATGCGCGACACCGGCATCGAAGCCCGTCACCCTGGCATTGGTGACCCACTTGATGTGACGGTCGCGCATCTCGCTTTCGAGCAGCGACTTGGTGTCGCCGACGCCGTCGAGGCCGAGATGGCCGATATAGGGCTCCGGCGTCACGAAGGTGATCGGCACCCGGTCGCGGATCTGGCGGCGGCGGAGCTCGGTATCGAGCAGCATCGCCATCTCGTACGCGGGGCCGAAGCACGATGCGCCCTGCACGGCGCCGACCAGGATCGGGCCGGGATCGGCACAGAATGCCTCGAAGGCGTCATGCGCTGCCTCGGCATGGTCGGTGCGGCACACCGATTGCGTGTGCCCGTTCGGGCCGAAGCCGGGAATTTCGTCGAACGCGAGATCGGGGCCGGTGGCGATGACCAGATAATCATAACTGAGGTGCGAGCCGTCGCGCAGGTCAATGCGGTTCTGGTCGGGGATCAGCTTGGCCGCGCCGGTCGACAGGAAATCGATGCCGCGCCGCTTCATCGCCGGCGGCAGGTGGACGTGGATCGCCTCCGCCTCGCGCCAGCCGATCGCGACCCAGGGGTTGGACGGTACGAACCAGAAGTCCTCCGATTCGCCGAGCAGCGTCACGCGCGCTCGATCGCCCAGCGTGGCGCGGATCTCATAGGCAGCGATCGTGCCGCCCAACCCAGCGCCAAGCACGACAATGTGAGGATCGCCCATCAGTCTCCTCCGTGTAAATACGTGTATATCAATATACGTCAGAAGATATATTTCCTATACGCAATGTAACGGAGCTTTGGAAAGGGCGGGAACGATGCAGGCGAAGGGTCTTGCGCTGCCGTGGTCGGGGCGAGAGTGCCTCGAACCGCGCGGCCGGGTGAATACGCAGATCGACGGAGCCCCGGCATGATGTGGCGCGCCTGGAGCGCGGTGGCGCTCGTGCTCGCCCTGCCGCTCACCGGCTGTGGCTCGACGGAGCGGGAGGCGCCGACGAAGGTCCAGGCGCCGGCGGGCCCCCGATTGACGCTCGCCGCCACCCAGGTTCCCAGTTGGAAGGAAGTCAGCGCTGAAGTCGCGACCACCGACCAGGCGCAGGCGCTGGCGCGCATCCCGGGCGTGCTGACCAGTCTGACGGTGCACGAGGGCGACATGGTCAGGAAGGGCCAGGTGATCGGGCGCATCGTCGATAGCCAGCTGCCGTATCAGAGCGGCGCCTATGCCGCCCAGGCGGCGGCCGCGCAGGCGCAGGTGGCGCAGGCGCGGGCCGATCTGTCGCGCACCAGGTTCCTCTACGACAACGGCGTCTACGCCAAGGCGAAGCTGGAGCAGGCGCAAGCGGCGGCCGACGCGGCCCGCGCGCAGGTGCTGGCGGCGCGGCAGCAGCAGGCGGCGGTGAATGCGACAGCAGGGCAGGGCGTGGTCACCGCGCCGACCACCGGCCGCGTGCTGGTCGCCGCCGTGCCAGCCGGATCGCCGGTCGCGCCCGGCATGTCGCTGGCGATGATCACCTCGGGACCAGTCGTATTGCGGCTCGACCTGCCCGAGTCGCTTGCCGGCACTGTCCGCAGCGGCGCGCGGGTGATGGTGAGCGGGATCGGCGACGGCGCCACCGTCGGCCGCGTCGTCAAGGTCTACCCGGCGGTGGCCGCCGGCCAGATCAGGGCGGACGCCGCGGGGCCGGGGCTCGACGGCTCGCTGATCGGCCGCCGCGTCGCCGCGCGGATCGAGACAGGCACGCGCCGCGCGCTGCTGGTGCCGGCGGCCTATGTCACGACCCGCTATGGCATCGACTATGTCACCGTGCTGGCGAAGGACGGCGCAGCCTCGACGGTGCCGGTCCAGACCGCGCCCACCGACGAACCCGGCAAGATCGAAATCCTGTCCGGCGTCGGTTCCGGCGACACGCTGATCGAGACCCGGGCATCATGAGCCTGGGCATTTCCGGGCGGCTGACCCGCGCCACGATCAACTCGCCGCTCACGCCGCTGATGCTGCTGACGGCGATCCTGGTCGGCATCCTCTCGACCATGACCATCGCCCGTGAGGAGGAGCCGCAGATCAGCGTGCCCATGGTCGATATCCAGGTCGCAGCACCCGGCCTGTCGGCCGGCGACGCGGTCGAACTGGTGGGCAAGCCGCTGGAGACGATCATCAAGAGCGTCAACGGCGTCGAGCATGTCTATACCCAGGCGCAGGACAATGGGGTGATGGTCACCGCGCGGTTCATGGTCGGCTCCGATCCCGACGCCGCGATCACCCGCATCGACGAGAAGATCCAGGCCAATATCGACCGCATCCCGGTCGGCATCCCGCCGCCGAAGATCACCGTGCGCGGCATCAACGACGTGCCGATCGTGGTGCTGACACTGACGCCCGAGGCCGGGGCGCCCGGCCGGTGGACCGATCAGGCGCTCTACGAGCTCGCCGGGCGACTGCGCACCGAGATCGCCAAGGTCGATAATGTCGGGCTGACCTTCATCACCGGCGGCCAGCGGGAGGCGATCCGTATCGCCCCCGATCCGGCCAAGCTGGCGCTCTATCGCGTGCCGCTGGCGAGCGTGGTCGACGCCGCCGAACAGGCCAACCGCGCCTTCCCCACCGGCATGGTGCGCGAAAATGGTAAGGCGGTGAGCGTCACCGCCGGCCGAACGCTCGACAGCCCGCAGCAGGTGGGAATGCTCACCGTGCGCTCGGTGACCGACGCGCCGGTCTATCTGCGCGATGTCGCCACAGTTACCGAGGGTCCGCAGCAGCTGCAGGCGCGCGCCTGGCGCTGGGAGAAGGACGACGGCCGGTGGCACATGGCGCCCGCCGTCAGCATCGCCATCGCCAAGCGGCCCGGCGCCAATGCCGTCACCGTGTCCAAGGCCATCCTGAAGCGTGTGGCGCTGCTCAAGGGCTCGCTGATCCCGAATAGCGTGCACGTCGCCGTCACCCGCAACTATGGCGAGACGGCGAACGAGAAGGCCAACGAACTGCTGTTCCACCTCGCGCTGGCGACGGTGTCGATCGTCGTGCTGATCGGCTTCGCGATCGGCTGGCGCGAGGCGGGCGTGACCGCGGTGGTGATCCCGACGACCATCCTGCTCACCATGTTCGCGTCGAAGATCAGGGGCTTCACCATCAACCGGGTGAGCCTGTTCGCGCTGATCTTCTCGATCGGCATCCTGGTCGACTACGCGATCGTCATGATCGAGAATATCGCGCG
>JBQCHA010000245.1:0-45637 GCA_051955175.1 Sphingomonas sp. | reverse complement strand
CCTTCAGCACCTTGATGGATTCGGCGCCGTAGTCATTCTGCTTGGGGGTGTCGGTCATGCCGAGGATATAGGGATTCGGGCATCAAAACGGAAGCAAAATGGGCCTTCGAGCACCGGCACCGGCCACCGCGCACATCCCCTTTGCCGGCAAGCGGTTGCCGAACGCCCGCCCGGTCACCATCCTCGAGCCATGTTCGGCCTTCCCTCCTACCCCGACGCGATCGCGCGCGGCATCGTCTGCGCGATCGTCACGCTCATGTGGATCATCTCACTGACCCGCGTGGTCGGGCTGCGCACCTTTTCCAAGATGACGGCGTTCGATTTCGTCATCACGCTGGCAACCGGTTCGCTGCTTGCCAGCGCGGCGATGGCCACGCAATGGACCGCGCTGGTGCAGGCGGTCGCGGCGATCGGCGCGATCATCGGTGTGCAGGTACTGCTCGCCAAGCTGCGCCGGGCGTCCGAACGCGCTAAGCAGGCGATGGAGAACGAACCGCTGCTGCTGATGCGCGACGGCGTGTTCCTGGAGGGCGCGTTGGCCAGCAGCCGCGTGACGCGCGACGACGTGATGTCGAAGCTGCGCGCCGCCAACATTTCGGACCTAAGCGATGTGCGCGCGGTGGTGCTGGAGACGACCGGCGACATCACGGTGCTGCACGGCGACCGCATCGAACAATCGCTGATCGAGGGTCTGCGCCGCTAGCCCGCGGCGCCGAGCGTCACCCACAGGCTGTCCGCGGGAACGCCGTCGAACAGGCGTCGCTCGGTGCCGGTCATCCACACCTGCCCGCGCCCGGCAAGCCGATCGAACAGCGCGGTGCGGCGCATGGGGTCGAGATGGGCGGCGACTTCATCGAGTAACAGCACCGGCGCGCGGCCGGTACGCGCCTCGACCAGTTCGGCGTGCGCCAGCACGAGGCCGAGCAGCAGCGCCTTCTGCTCGCCGGTCGAGCACAGGGCCGCCGCCTGCCGCTTGGCCAGATGCGTGACCGCGAGATCGACACGATGCGGCCCGACCAGCGTGCGCCCCGCCGCGGCATCACGGCGGCGGCCGGCGGCCAGTGCCGAGGCGAGATCGGCGGGCTCCTCTTCGGGGCTTTCCAGCGCCAGCCCGGCGCGCGCGAACGGCCCCTCCGGCTGGTCGGCGATCGCGGCGCCGAGCGCCTCGACGGTATGCCGCCGCGCCGCCGCAAGCGCCGCGCCATGTTCCGCCATCTGCGCCTCGAGCGCGGCGAGCCAGCGGTCGTCGGGCGCGCGGGCCATCTCGCGTGCCTCGGCAAGCAGGCGGTTGCGCGCGCGCATCGCCGCCTCGTAGCGCGTCGTGTGCACCGCATGCGCCGGCGACACCGCCAGCGTCAGCCGGTCGAGGAAGCGCCGCCGCTCGCCGGCCGGCTCGACGAACAGCCGGTCCATCGCCGGGGTCAGCCACAACACTGTCAGCCAGTCGACCAGCGCCGCCGCCGCCGCCGGCGCGCCGTTGATCCGCACGATGCGCCGGCTCGGCGCGGCAGGCTCGATCCCGGTCGCGAGCTCGACATCGCCGTCGACCGTCGCCGCCACGCCGAACCCGCCCGAGCCGCCCTGCCGCGCCATGTCGACGAGCGCCGCGCGGCGCAGCCCGCGACCGGGCGCGAGCAGCGATACCGCCTCCAGCACGTTGGTCTTGCCCGCGCCATTCTCGCCGGTCAGCACGACGAAGCCGGATCCCGGTGCCAGCACCAGGTCGGCATGATTGCGAAAATCGGTGAGGACGAGGCGGGAGATCATGCGTCTGCCGCGCTTAGCGCAGATCGCGGCGGCTGGCGATTGCGGCGGAACGATCGGCGTGGCAGGCCGCTTCGTAGGCGCCCTTGCCAAACGGAGACTGCCCATGCGCCTGCCGCTCATCGCTCCTGCCGACCTCAACGCCGACCAGAAGCCGCTTTACGATGACATGAAGCAAGGCATTTCGCAGAAGTTCAACGACTTCAAGACCATGCGCGACGACGGCGCGCTGATGGGGCCGTGGAACCCGTGGCTGCACGAGCCGGTGATCGGCAAGGCGGTGTGGGACCTGACCAAGGCGATATCGATGCAGGCGACGCTGCCCGATCCGGCGCGCCAGATCGCCATCCTGGTCACCGGCGCGCATTTCGACGCAGCTTACGAAATCTACGCGCACATAGCGGTCGCCGAGCGCGAGGGCATGAGCGATCGTCGCTTGTCGCAGCTCGTCGCCAATGTGAAGCCGGACGACCTCGATGACGAGGAGAGCGTCGCCTATGACGTCGCCTTCGCTTTGGTCAACGGCGGCGTGCTGCCAGAGCCGTGCTACGCGCTGGCGGTGAAGACGTTCGGCCAGCACGGCGCGGCCGAGCTGATCTATCTGGTCGGCCTCTATTGCCTGGTGTCGATGACATTGAACGGCTTCAACGTGCCGGTGCCCGAGCGGGAATAGGCGCGCTCAGGCCGTGGCCGCGCGCTGCTTCTGCGTCGACAGATAGGCGGCGAGCTCCGGCCCCAGCTCACGCTGGGCGCGCAGATAGGCGACCGGCTCGACGATCCCCAGCCGGCGGCGCGCGGCATCGATCGGTTCGGCCATCAGCGCCTCGTAATCTTCGCCGAACAGCCAGGCGGCGCGGCGACCATTGCGATAACCTTCCCACACCGCGCGGGCGAACAGGCTGTTGCCGGTCACCTTCAGGCTCTTGAGCCCCGCCGCGCCGGCGATCCACGCCCAGCCGAGGCCGCCGACCTGCGCATAGCTGAACGCGACCAGGCATGCCTCGCCCAGGCTTTCGTCGGCCTTGTACCCGGTCAGCACGTGCCAGATGTCGTGTACGTCACGCGTGCGTCGGCCAAACCATGCGTAGGGATGCGCCATCTCGTCTTCGCGGATCACCTTGGACACTTCGGCCAGGCCTTCGGCGGAATAGCCGGTGTTTTCCAGGAACTGGCGATAGGCGGCACCCACCGTGCCCGGCGCGAACCGGGCGACCCAATCGCGATCGGCGAAGCGCTGCATCAGCTCGACGCGCTCGTAGGCGATACGGCCGCCCTGTTCAGTGGCGAGCAGCCGCGCATAATTGCGCTCGGCGTTACCGACGTTGAGCGCCCGCATGATGCGGAACACCTGCGTCGTGTCGTCGCCGTCGGCGAGCAGCCGGGCAATGGCATCGAACGCCGTACGCCAGTCGCGACGGCCGCTGGTGCCCGGAAACGGAGGAAGCTTGGCCATCGAGTCGATCCTTACTGACATCCCTGTAAATAAGGATCGGGGGCCGTCGCGTCAATGAACGGCGGCGGTCACACCCGCATCGGCATCAGCACGTAGAGCGCCGGCGCCTTGTCGTTCTCGCGAATCAGCGTCGGCGCGGCGGCGTCGGCCAGGTGCACCTCGACCGTGTCGCCCTCGACCTGGCCGAGGATGTCGAGCAGGTAGCGCGAGTTGAAGCCGATCTCGAACGGCAGTGCGGTGTAATCGCCGGGGACGTCTTCGGCGGCGGTGCCGTTTTCCGGGCTGGTCACCGACAGCGTGATCTTGTCGCGATCGAGCGCCATCTTCACCGCGCGGGTCTTTTCGGTGGCGATCGTCGACACGCGGTCGACGCCTTCCTCGAACGCGCGGGGGTCGATCTTCAGGATCTTGTCGTTGCCCGTCGGGATGACGCGCGAATAATCTGGGAACGTGCCGTCGATCAGCTTGGAGGTGAGCAGCGCCTGGCCGAGATCGAAGCGAATCTTGGTCGCCGACAGCGACACGCCGACCGATCCGTCGATCTCGTCGAGCAGCTTGCGCAACTCGCCGACGCATTTGCGCGGCACGATCACGTCGGGCATGCCGTCGGCGCCGTCGGGGCGCGGCACCGTCACGCGGGCGAGGCGGTGGCCGTCGGTCGCCGCCGCCTTCAGCACCGGCTGGCTGCCCTCGTCGCTGACGTGCAGGAAGATGCCGTTCAGGTAATAGCGCGTCTCTTCGGTCGAGATGGCAAAGCGCGTCTTGTCGATGATCTGCTTCAGCGTTTCGGCCGGCAGCTCGAACGAGGTGGGCAACTCGCCCTCGGCGATCACCGGGAAATCGTCGCGCGGCAGCGTGGCCAGGCTGAACCGGGCACGGCCGGCGACGATCGTCATCCGGCCTTCCGCGGCGGTCAGCTCGACCTGCGCGCCTTCGGGCAGCTTGCGGGCGATATCGAACAAGGTGTGCGCCGAGACCGTGGTCGCGCCGGTCTGGTCGATGGCCGCCGGCACCGTCTCGTTGATCTGCAGGTCGAGGTCGGTCGCCATCAGGCGCAGCGCACCCTGGTCGGTCGCCTCGATCAGCACGTTGGAAAGGATCGGGATGGTATTGCGCCGCTCGACCACCGACTGGACGTGGCTCAGGCCCTTCAGCAGGGTCGCGCGTTCGATCGTCGCCTTCATTTCTTTCCCCCGGGGCGGCTGCCCCAAACGTCTTGTCCGTCGCGCCTGATGCCGCGGACAACTTTCCCTCTCCTTAACGCAAAAAAGGGCCGGAGCAAGCGCCCCGGCCCTTCAGTTACGCTACTCTGGTACACGTACTGGTCGCGGATTCCGGCTCAGAAACGGAAGCCGACGCCCGCGACAACCTGGTGACGATCGGTGTTGACGTCGAAATTGTTGGTGTTCGCGCCATTGGCATATTCAAGCCGCGCATCGCCGTAGTTCGAATAACGATATTCGAGCTTGGCATAGGCGCGCGAGCTCAGCGCCTGCTCCAGGCCGACGCCGAGGCGATAACCGTCGAGATTGTAGTGGTTGCCCGTCTCGGTCGTACCGTCGCTGGCGGTCAGGTCGAGGCGGGCATTGGTGTAGCCGGCCTTGGCATAAAGCATCGTGGTCGGTGCGACGGTGTAGCCGACGCGACCGCCGACGTAGAAATCGCGGCCGGTCTTCACGCGGCCATAGCCCAGGGCCGCGGTATCGACCGGGTTGTTGGTCGCCTTGGCGGTCGAGCCGTCAACCTCGCCGTCGACGCCGAGCACCAGCTTGCCCATCTGATGGTCGTAGCCGACGTCGGCACCATAAAGGAAACCGTTGGCGCCATTGCCGTCTGAAATGCTTGAGTCGGGTCCGCTGCCGGGGCGCAGGCCATCCCAACCCGCGACAGCGCCGATCCGGAAGCCGTTGAACGGCCCGTCGGCAGTGCTCTGGGCGAGGGCCGGAGTGGCAACCGCTGCAGTGCCGGCAGCGACAAGGGCAGTCAGAACAAGCTTACGCATAACGAAACTCCATCACTATCGCGCCCTTCCGAGAGGGCGGACGACACAAATGGGTGTGCTGGCGAGACGTTGCATGAACCTCAGATAAACGCGGATTTCCGTTGCTTTTGGGCAACAGGGGGTTGAAACGGCACCCGCCTGTTCCAAGCGGGCGAGCCGACATTCTTCCGCTGTTTCCCATCGAGGAGTCCGACCGACGATGACGCGCGCCGCCCCCCCGATCCTGGCGGTCCTGACGATGCTCGCGCTGGCCGTACCCGCTGCTGCGCGCAGCAAGATCGGCATCTATCATGACTGGGGCGCGTTCCAGGAGGACGCGCCGCAGCGCTGCTTCGCGATTGCCGAGCCGGTGCGCCACACCGCCGACAAGGCGTTCGCCAGCGTCTCCACCTGGCCCGAGCGCGGCTTGCGCAACCAGATCGCGGTGCACCTGAGCCGCACGGTCGGCGATCGCCCCGTGACGCTCAGCATCGGCGAGCGGCAGTTCACGCTGATCGCGCGCGGCGCCGCCGCCTGGGCGCCCGACGCGCGCGCCGACCGGGCGATCGTCGCGGCGATGCGGTCGGGCCGCAGCATGAGCGTCGAGGGCGTCAGCGCTAGTGGCCGCCCCTTTGCCGACGTCTATGCGCTGGCCGGCGCGGCGACCGCGATCGACGCCGCGGCGCTCGCCTGCGTCCCGCGCTGACGCTGGCGCGCGGGGGCATTTGCCCCTATATGCGCGCGATGCCGACGGCCGATACGCTCGCCATGCCCATCCCCGGGCCCATCGATCCCGTGCCCGTGCCGCGCGCGACGACGCCGCGCGCCGACGGCCGCATCGACCTCATCGGCCTGTCGCGCGACGGGATACGCGAGGCGCTTGGCCAGGCCGGCATGGAACCGAAGCAGGCCAAGCTACGCGCCAAGCAGATCTGGCATTGGATCTACAATCGCGGCGTTACCGACTTCGCGGCGATGACCGACATCGCGAAGGCGCAGCACCCGTGGCTCGCCGAGCGCTTCGCGATCGGCCGCCCGCAGGTGGTCGAGGCGCAGGTGTCGACCGACGGCACGCGCAAGTGGTTGCTGCGCTCCGACGATGCGCAGGATTACGAGATGGTGTTCATTCCCGACGCCGATCGGGGCACCTTGTGCGTGTCGAGCCAGGTCGGCTGCACGCTCAATTGCCGCTTCTGCCACACCGGCACGATGCGCCTGGTGCGCAACCTGACGCCGGGCGAGATCGTCGGCCAGGTGATGCTCGCGCGCGATGCGCTGGGCGAATGGCCGTCGACGCCCGAGGGGCGCATGCTCACCAACATCGTCATGATGGGCATGGGCGAGCCGCTGTACAATTTCGATTCGGTGCGCGACGCGCTGAAGATCGTGATGGACGGCGACGGGCTGGCGCTGTCGAAGCGGCGCATCACGCTGTCGACCTCCGGCGTGGTGCCGATGATGGCGCGCGCCGGGGAGGAGATCGGCGTCAACCTCGCCGTCTCGCTCCATGCCGTCACCAAGGAGGTGCGCGACGAGATCGTGCCCTTGAACCGCAAGTACGGCATCGAGGAGCTGCTGCAGGCGTGCGCCGATTATCCCGGCGCCAACAACGCGCGGCGCATCACGTTCGAATACGTGATGCTGAAGGACAAGAACGATTCGGACGAGGATGCCCGCGAGCTCGTCCGGCTGATCCGCAAGTACCGCCTGCCCGCCAAGGTCAATCTGATCCCGTTCAATCCGTGGCCGGGCGCGCCCTACGAATGTTCGACGCCAGAGCGAATCCGCGCGTTTTCGAACATCGTGTTCGAGGCAGGCATCTCCGCCCCGACGCGCACGCCGCGCGGCCGTGACATCGACGCCGCCTGCGGCCAACTGAAGACCGCGGCCGAAAAGAAGAGCCGCGCCGAACTCGACCGCCTCGCCGAAGAGAAGCTGGCCGCGCTGGGATGATCGTCGCGGCGCTCGCTTTGGCTGCGGCGAACGTCGTCGATCCGTGCGACAGCGATACGACGATCCAGATCAACGCCTGCCTCGCCGCCAAGCGCGATGCGGCCGATGCCGAGCTCAAGCGCTATCTCGCCGCCGCGCGCGAACGGCTGGCGCAGAATGACGACCCCGCCGTCCGGGCCGAGCAGCTGACCACCGGGTTTGACGCGAGCCAGATCGCCTGGGCCGCCTATCGCCAGGCGGCGTGCGACACTGTCTATCGCTATTGGCAGGGTGGCACGATCCGCGCCGCGCAGGCCCTGCAATGCCAGATCGACCTGACGCATGCGCGCACCCGGTTCGTCTGGCAGACGTTCCTGACCTACCCCGATTCGGCGCCACCGATCCTGCCCGAACCGAAGGATTGAGCCATCGCGCCGGCGTCCCTCGCGCTTGCCTTCGCGGCGGGGCTGGTCGGCGGCGCGATGAACGCGCTGGCCGGCGGCGGCACCTTCGCAACGCTGCCGGCGCTGATCGCCATCGGCCTGCCGTCGACCGCGGCGAACGCGACCTCGAACGGCGCGCTGCTGCCCGGGGCTGCGACCAGCGCCTGGGCGTTTCGCGACGAGATCGCGCCGATCGGCGGCGTCTCGCCCCGTCTGCTCGGCGGCGTCACCTTCGTCGCCGCGCTCGCCGGCAGCGGGCTGCTGGTCATCACGCCGAGCAGCACGTTCGACATCATCATTCCCTGGCTGCTGCTGTTCGCGTCGCTGGTGCTCGCCTTCGGCAAGCGCGCGGCCGGCTGGCTGCACCAGCGCGTGACGATCGGCGCGCGGCCGCTGGTCGCCGCGCAGGCGGTGCTCGGGCTCTACGGCGGCTATTTCGGCGGCGGCGTCGGGCTGATGACCACCGCAGTCTATGGTTTGCTCACCGGAGTCAGCCCGCGCGGCATGTTCGCGCAACGCACGCTGATGCTGGCGATCGCCAACACTGCGGCGGCCTGCGTGTTCGTCTTCACCGGGCTGGTGCGCTGGTCGGCGTGCATCCCGATGCTGACCGGCGCGGTGATCGGCGGCTGGGCCGGGGCGCATCTCGGCAAGCGGCTTCGCGCCGGCGCGGTGCGGATCTGGACGCTGTTCGTCGCAATCGCCACCACCTGCGTATTCTTCTGGCGCGCCTACGGCTGATCCGCGCCTTGCCGCGACATGGCCGCCGGGTGTAGTTTTTCGGACTTCCGCAGGAGCGACGGCGATGCCCGATTCCGTGAAGGACCTGATGGCGCGTGCCAACGACGCGGTGCCGCACATCTCGGTCGACGAAGCGCAGCGCCTGATCGCCACCGACGACGCTGCGCTGATCGACGTGCGCGACGCGCCGGAGGTGGAGGCGAGCGGCGCGCTGGACGGCGCGATCAACATCTCGCGGGGCATGATCGAATTCCGCGCGGACGTCGAATCGAGCTACCACGATCCCGCACTACGGCCCGACCGCCCGGTGATCCTCTATTGCGCCTCGGGCGGACGGTCGGCGCTGGCCGGCAAGACGCTGCGCGACATGGGCTATGCCCGGGTGTTCAACCTGGGCGGCTTCAAGGACGCGGCTGCGGCGGGCATGCCGGTGCGCGCCTAGGACGGCGTGCGGCGGTAGCGCGACAGGAATGCCCACAACGCGTCGTTGTCGACCACCCAGGCATGACCCTTGCCGACACTGACGCGCGCCGCCACCGCGCTGCCGCCGGTGCATGCGCCATAGCGTTCCTCGTAGATCTTGCCCGCTACCACCCATCGCGTGGTCGGCGCCGCCGTGCAGCCGTCGAGCGCCGCCCAGCGCTGCTCGGCCGCATGCATCGAATAGTGCCAATAGCCGGCTCCACCGCCGGCGATCGGGTTGGTGGTGTCGGCGGTCCCGGCAAAGGCAAGCACCGGCACCGGCCGCGAGGGCTGGCAGGTCGCCGGATCGGGACGCGAAGGATCCTGCGGCCAGGGATTGCCGGCGCGCAACCCGACCACCGGTGCGATTGCGGCGAAGCGGTCGGCGGCGACGCAGCCCAGCCATGAGGTCATCCGCCCGCCGCCCGACAGGCCGGTGACGTAGACGCGCGCCCGGTCGATGCACTGATCGGCGGCGAGCGCGTCAATCGCGGTTTCGATGTAGTGCACGTCATCCGCCGCCTCGGGCCCCGGCACCTTGCCCGAGACCGTCGGCACGCCGGGGATGTTCCAGTCGAAACCCTTGCCGTCCGGGATCGCCGCATCGGGTGCGGCGACGATGAAGCCGTGCGCGTCGGCGGTGGCGGCAAGTCCCGAATCGGCGAGCATGCCGGCGCCGGTGCCGCCGCTGCCGTGGAGCAGGAAGACGAGCGGCACGGGTTGCGCCGGATCGAAGCCGGTCGGCAGGTGGATCAGCATCGGCCGGCCGGTGTCGCCGATCGCGATGCGCGTCGTTTCACCCGGACGCGCAACGGTGCAGCCCGCCGCATGCGCCGCGGGCACCGCCGCCGCCGTGCCGATGATCGCCAACAGGCGCGCCACAAGGCCGGTCCAGGTCATTCCCGCGTCCCCTTCTGCCTTTTTCACATATGCGGAGCGGTCTAGGCGGCCGAGGTGGTGGCGGGCAAGGCGTCAGCCGGGCCGCCGCATCTTGAACAGCCGGTCCTCGGTGATCTCGAAATAATCGGCCGGGCCGCCGCCGCGGGTGATCGGGTGCGGCCGTGCGGTCTGGTAGATGCCGTCCTGCAGCATGGCGCGGTCGATGTGGATGCCAACTGCCTCGCCGATCACCAGCCATTGATCGAGCGCGCGACCCTCCTTGGTCTCCAGCCGGATCAGCTGCGTCAGCTTGCATTCGAAATGGACCGGGCTGCCCTTCACCCGGTCGGGCCGCACCAGCGTCGAGGGCAGCGCCTCGAGTCCGGCCAGCGCGAACTCGTCGACCTCCGCCGGCACGGTGGACGAGGTCATGTTCATCGCTTCGGCCTGCGCCTTCGTCGCCAGGTTCCAGACGAATTCGCCGGTCGCCTCGACATTGGCGACCGAATCCTTCCACCCCATCGACGAGAAGGCGACCAGCGGCGGGCGATAGTTGATGACGTTGAAGAAACTGTACGGCGCGAGGTTGCGCACGCCGGCCGCGCTCACCGTCGACACCCAGCCGATCGGCCGCGGGGCGACGATGGCGTTCAGCGGGTCGTGCGGCAGGCCGTGGCCTTGGGCGGGCTCGTAGAAATGGAAATCGGTCATCGGGCATAGATGCGCGGCATCGCGAATGGTTCAACTCTCCAGCGAAACGATCTATGATCCGGCCAGCGATCCGGGGGCGGAGACCGAGACATGAATGCGACGACCGTCGACCGCGAGCCGCTTGGCGCGCCGGCTACCCCGGGCCAGGCGATCTACCGCCACCGCCTCGCCACGCGCCTGTGGCATTGGCTGAACGCGCTGACCATCTTCATCATGATCGGCAGCGGGCTCGGCATCCTCAACGCCCATCCGCACCTTTATTGGGGTTCGTACGGCGCCAATTTCGACCATCCCTGGCTCAACCTGCCGCACTGGCCGAGCTGGCTGACCATCCCCGCGCATTACAATCTGGCGCTCTCGCGGCGCTGGCATCTGTTCTTCGCGCTGGTGCTCGGCTTCGGGTTGCTCGCCTTCATGATCGCCAGCCTGGTCAACCGCCACTTCCAGCGCGACCTGCGCGTGCGCGGGGACGAAGTTGCGCCGCGCAACATTTGGGCCGACGTCAAAGCGCATCTCGCCTTCCGCTTCCACGATCCCGACCGCCCGGGCGCCTCCACCACGCTACAGAAACTCGCCTATGTCGCGACGATCTTCGTCCTCATTCCGCTGATGATCGTGACCGGCCTCGCCATGTCGCCGGGGATGGACGCCGCCTGGCCGTGGCTGCTGGTGGTAACCGGCGGGCGGCAAACGGCGCGGTCTTTGCACTTCATCGGCATGGCGCTGATCAGCCTGTTCGTCATCGTCCATCTGGTGCTGGTCATCCTGGCCGATCCGATCAACGAGCTGGTATCGATGATCACCGGACGCTGGACCGTGCCGGAGGACGAGGCATGAGCCGCCTCCTCACCCGTCGCGGGCTGGTCGCCGGCGCGGCGATCGGCGCCGGCACCCTGCTCACCGGCTGCGACCAGGTCATCAAGGCGCCCTCAGCACGCAAGATCCTGTTCTCCGGCGAGGCCATGCAGCGTGGGCTGCAACGCTCACTGATGGCGCGCGATGCGCTGGCGCGCGAATATGCGCCAAACGAGATGTCGCCGATCTTCCGCTCGAACGGCACCTCGAATCCGGACACGTCCGATTACAACGCGCTCGCCGCCAACCGCTTCGCCGATTACCGGCTGCAGGTTGGCGGCATGGTGGTACGCCCGCTGGCGATCTCGCTCGACGAGCTGCGCCGCCTGCCCGCGCGCACCCAGATCACCCGACATGACTGCGTCGAAGGTTGGAGCGCGATCGGTCAATGGCACGGCCCGCTGCTCGGCACCGTGCTGAAGGCGGCCGGCGTCAGCAGCAACGCGCGCTACATCGTGTTCCACTGCGCCGACCTGATCGGCGGGCAGCCCTATTACGAATCGATCGACCTGATCGACGCCTTCCATCCGCAGACCATCCTCGCCTGGGCGATGAACGGGCAGATACTGCCGGTCTCTCACGGCGCGCCGGTACGGCTGCGGGTGGAGCGGCAGCTCGGCTACAAACAGGCGAAGTACATCATGCGGATCGACGCGGTCCGGTCGCTCGCCGGGATCGGCCAGGGCAAGGGCGGCTATTGGGAGGACAATGTTGATTACGACTGGTACGCCGGCATTTGAGCGCAAGCGAGCCATTGAACATCGCAAAACGCGACCCTAGTAGAATTGCGCTATGGCTCTGATCGATCTCTTCCTTACGCGCGCCTTCAGCCGCGGCCAGCTCACCATCATCGATCACAAGGGTCGCCGTAAGACCTACGGCACGGCGGACAAGGACGACGCCTTCCCGCCGGTGACGCTGCGCATCCACGACGGCAAGGTGCTGGGCGAGATCGTCCGAAATCCGGCGCTGAAATTCGGCGAGGCCTATATGGACGGCCGCGTCACGGTGGAAGACGGCGACATCTACGACCTTATCGAGTTGGCCAAGGCCAATTCGTCCTACGGCCGCGGCGAGAGTTTCCTCGACGGCAACCTTGCGGCGCGCGCGGTGGGCGCGGTGAAGCACCGGCTCGACCGGTACAACATGGCGCGCCAGTCGAAGAAGAACGTCGCGCATCACTACGACCTGTCCGATCGGCTGTACGACCTGTTCCTCGATACCGACCGGCAATATAGCTGCGCCTATTGGACCGATCCCGACCACGAGACGCTGGAGCAGGCGCAGCTCGACAAGAAGGCGCATATCGTCGCCAAGCTGGACGTGCGCGCCGGGATGCGGGTGCTCGACATCGGCTGCGGCTGGGGCGGCATGGCGCTCTACATCCACCAGAAGACCGGCGCCGAGGTGCTGGGCGTCACGCTGTCGGAAGAGCAGATCAAGGTCGCGCGCCGCCGTGCCGAGGAAGCCGGCGTCGCCGACAAGGTGAAGTTCGAGCTGATCGACTATCGGGAGATCGCCGGGACGTTCGACCGCATTGTCTCTGTCGGCATGTTCGAACACGTCGGACCGCCGCAATACCGCACCTTCTTCAAGAAGTGCCGCGATCTGCTGACGCCCGACGGCGTCATGCTGCTCCACACCATCGGCCGCCAGGGAAAGCCGACGGTGACCGACGACTGGACGGTGAAGTACATCTTCCCCGGCGGCTACAACCCGGCGCTGTCGGAAATCGCCAGGGCCTATGAGGGGCTGGGGCTGTGGATGACCGACGTCGAGGTGCTGCGCCTGCATTACGCCTATACGCTGGAGAAATGGTACCAGCGCACCGTGGCGGCGAAGGACGCGATCGTCGCCCTGTACGACGAGCGCTTCTATCGCATGTGGCAATTCTACCTGGCGGGCGCCGATGCCGCGTTCCGTTATGGCGGGCTGTGCAATTACCAGCTGCAGTTCGCGCGCAATCGCCACACGCTGCCGATCACGCGCGACTACATGCTCGCCGAAGAAAAGCGGCTCGGCCTCGGCCAGCCGGTGCCCGAGCCGGAAACGCTCGCGGCGCGCGCCCAGCAGCAATCGGCGAAGTAACGCCTGAGCCCGCGCCTTCAAAGGAATCGCGCCACCCCGGCGGAGACCGGGGTCCAGCAACGAGCCCGCCAATACTAGGCCCCGGCCTTCGCCGGGGTGGCGCGTGAGATTGGCAATACCGAGACAACCACAGCGCTTTGAAAGCCGCCTCGCCCGCGGCATAGCGCACGCGTGACACGCGCTCCGCTCACCCGCCGCTCGATCGTCGCCCAGGCGTGGCCGATCATGCTCGGCCAGACGACCGTGCCGCTGGTCGGGCTGGTCGACACGGCGGTGATCGGGCGCACCGGCGATGCCGCCGCCTTGGCCGGCGTGGCGCTGGGCACGACGATCATCAACTTCATCTTCTGGGCGTTCGGTTTCCTGCGCATGGGCATGACCGGGCTGACCGCGCAAGCCGACGGCAGCGGCGACGCGCAGGAGGTGGAGGCGATGCTGCTGCGCGGGCTGGCGCTCGGCTTCGGGTTGGGCCTGATGCTCTTCGTGCTGCAGGTCGGGCTGATCCCGCTCGCCTTCACGCTGCTCGCCGGGGGCAAGGGGCTCGACGCCGCCGCGCACGGCTATGTGACCGCGCGGTTCATGGGCGCGCCGGCGTCGCTCAGCGTGTTCGCGATCAACGGCTGGCTGCTGGGTCTCGGGCGCACGCGCGCGGCGCTCGCGCTGCAAATCGTGATGAACGTCGTCAACGTCGCGCTCGACCTGTTGTTCGTGCAGCATTTCGGGCTCGGCGCGCGCGGCGTCGGCCTCGGCACCGCCTGCGCCGAATGGACCGCGCTCATCACCGGCACGTTGATCGCGACTCGCTACACCGGCGGCCTGGGTGTGCTGCGCCGCATCGCCTCACGCGCGCTGTTCGCCGGACCTGCGCTGAAGCGGCTGTTCGCCGTCAATGCCGACATCATGGTGCGCACGCTGGCGCTCCTGTTCCTGTTCGGCTGGTTCACCAATGCCGGCGCCCGGTTAGGCGCCCCGACGCTCGCCGCCAACCAGGTGCTGATGCAGTTCGTCAGCGTGTCCGCCTTCGTGCTCGACGGCTTCGCCTTCACCGCCGAATCGCGCATCGGCCAGGCGATCGGTGCCGGTTCGGCGGCCGAGATGCGGCGCGCGATGCGGCTGACCGGCGAGTTCTGCCTCGCCTCGGGCCTCGCCTTCGCGCTGCTGTTCCTGGTGGCGGGACGGCCGGTGATCGACTTCCTGACCAGCAATGGGGAGGTCCGGGCGATCGCCGGCGGATTGCTGGTGTTCGCCGCGATCGTGCCGGCGATCGGCGCGCCGGCCTGGCTGCTTGACGGCATCTTCATCGGCGCCACCGACGGACGGTCGCTGCGGAACGCGGCGATCGTGGCGACCGTGCTTTATGTCGCGACCGATCTGTTCTGCCGCAGGTTCGGCGAACAGGGGGTGTGGTGGGCGCTGACGCTGAGCTATATCTATCGCTCGGTGGCGCTGGGCGCGCATCTGCCGGGGCTGTTGCGCACCGTCCACCTTGCGCATCCCCGGACGGCGACCTAGAGCGCGGCCGTTTCCTCCCTCCTGAAGCCCGGAGCCTGCCCATGTCGGACAAGATCAACCGCGTCGTCCTCGCTTATTCCGGCGGCCTCGACACCAGCGTGATCCTGAAGTGGCTGCAGGAGGCCTATCAATGCGAGGTGGTGACCTTCACCGCCGACCTCGGCCAGGGCGAGGAGCTGGAGCCGGCGCGCAAGAAGGCCGAAGCGGCCGGCGTCAAGCCCGAGCACATCTTCATCGACGACCTGCGCGAGGAGTTCGTCAAGGATTACGTCTTCCCGATGATGCGCGCCAATGCGCTGTACGAGGGGCTGTACCTGCTCGGCACCTCGATCGCGCGGCCGCTGATCGCCAAGCGCCAGATCGAGATCGCGCGCCAGGTCGGCGCGGATGCGGTGGCGCACGGCGCGACCGGCAAGGGCAACGATCAGGTCCGCTTCGAGCTCGGCTATTACGCGCTGGCACCGGACATCAAGGTGATCGCCCCGTGGCGCGAATGGGACCTCACCAGCCGCACCGCGCTGATCGACTTCGCCGAGAAGCACCAGATCATGGTGCCCAAGGACAAGCGCGGCGAATCGCCGTTTTCGACCGATGCGAACCTTCTGCACACCTCGTCCGAGGGCAAGGTGCTCGAGGATCCGTGGGAGGAAGTGCCCGATTACGTCTATTCGCGCACCGTCAATCCCGAAGACGCGCCCGACGCGCCGGAGATCATCACGATCGACTTCGAGAAGGGCGATGGCGTTGCGCTGAACGGCGAGGGGATGAGCCCGGCGACGTTGCTAGCGGCGCTCAACGATCTTGGCCGTAAGCATGGCATCGGCCGGCTCGACCTGGTCGAGAACCGCTTCGTCGGCATGAAGAGCCGCGGCATGTACGAGACGCCGGGCGGCACCATCTATCACCTCGCGCATCGCGGCATCGAGCAGCTGACGCTCGATCGCGGCGCGGCACACCTGAAGGACGAGCTGGCGGTGCGTTACGCCGAGCTGCTCTACAACGGCTTCTGGTTCTCGCCCGAGCGCGAGATGCTGCAGGCGGCGATCGACTATAGCCAGGAGAAGGTCGCCGGCACCGTGCGGCTGAAGCTCTACAAGGGCGGTGTCCATGTCATCGGCCGCAAATCGCCCAACAGCCTCTATTCGGAGAAGGTCGTCACCTTCGAGGACGACCAGGGCGCCTACGACCAGCGCGACGCCGCAGGATTCATCAAATTGAACGCGCTGCGCCTGCGGCTGCTGGGCCGGCGCGATCGCTGATGCCAACCTTCCGTTAACCATGGCAGGATAGCGTCGCCCGCGGACCAGCGGGGGCTCGATCGTGACGATTATTGCAGAACGCGGCGACGCAGCGGCAGAGCTGGAAAGAACTACCCCGGCCAGTCGGCCTGGTCCCTCCCCCGTCGCCGGACCGTTCGCCGGCCGGTGGTGGGAACGGCGATGGGCGGTAATCGCTGCCCTCGTGCTATCGATCGTGCCGCTGCTGCTGCCGTCTTTTCCGCCGCTGGTGGACGTGCCGGGCCATATCGGCCGCTATCACGTCGCCGCGGCGATCGGGCATTCGGCGGACCTGCAGCGCCACTGGACGTTTCACTGGGCCTTGATCGGCAATCTGGGCATCGACCTGCTGGTCATGCCGTTGCAGCCGCTGGTGGGTCCCGTCCTCGCCGCCAAGCTGGTGATCATGACGATACCCGCGGTGTTCGTCGGCGGGCTGATCCTGCTGTCGCGCGCGTGTGACGGACGCCAGTCACCGGCGCTCGCCTTTGCCTTCCCGCTCGCCTACGGCTTTCCCTTCCAGTTCGGCTTCGTCAATTTCATGTTGTCGGGGTCGCTGGCGCTGTGGATCACGTGGGGCAAGCAGGAGCGCACGAAGCTGCGCGCCGCGGTGTTCGTGCCGATTTCCTGCGCGCTGTGGCTCGCGCACAGTTTCGGCTGGGGCATGTTCGGGCTGCTCGCCTTCGCCAGCGAGTGCCAGCGGCTGCGCCGCGACGGACGCACTGTCCCGGCCTGGCTGGTTGGTGCCGGCCTCGCCTGCGTGCCGCTGGCGCTGCCGTTCGTGCCGATGCTCGCCGGCATCGGCCACGGTGGTGACGGCCTCGGCGTCAAATACACTTGGCTGGCCAAGGTTTTCTGGGCGCTCACGCTGCTGCGCGAGCGGTGGATGGGCTATGACCTGGTCTGCGCTGCGTTCCTGGTCGCCCTGCCGCTCGTCGCGCTGCGTCGCCGACGCCTGTTCGCCTTCGAGCCGACGCTGGGCCTGCTGGCGCTGGTCGCTTTCGCTGCGTTCCTGGTCCTGCCGCGACTGCTGCTCGGCGGCGCTTATGTCGATGCGCGCATCCTCGGCTTTGCCCTGGCACTGGCGATCGCGGCCATTCGCTTTCGCGATTCGGCCACCTCGGCGAACGGCCTTGCCGCCGCGGCAGGCGCATTCTTCGTGCTGCGGATGGTGACGACGACGGCGGCGCTGTTCCTCTTTTCCCAAGGACAGGCCAAGGCGCTGGCGGCGGTCGACGCCATTCCGAAAGGCGCCGCGGTGCTGGTCGTCGTCAACGAGCCGTGCGGCACCACCTGGCACAGCGACCGGTTCGAACATGTCGAGGGCATCGCCATCGCCCGGCGCGACATCTTCGACAACGGCCAATGGACCATCGCCGGACAGCAGTTGATCGCGGATCGCCACCCTTCAGCCGGTGAGTACCGTGCCGATCCGTCGCAGCTCGCCTATCCGCCAGCCTGCGAGCCGGACACCATTACACTCCCCGGCGCCATTCGCGCGTTCGATCGCGGCACGTTCGATTACGTGTGGACCATCGGCTTTCCGTCGCAGCCCGCATTGGCCGCCGACGTGCGCCGTGTCTGGTCCAACCCTGTATCCACGCTCTACCGCGTCGACCGCCCGACGTCCTGAGGTTGGGCCGGCAGCAAGCGGACGCTTGTCGAACGATGGTGAACCCCATTAAAGCGCTCGCCCATGGGGGAGCCTGATCCGGACGCCTTGCATTGGTGGCAGACACGCTGGTTCGTCGTGGCGATCGCGCTCGCCTCGATGGTGCCGCTGGTGTGGCCGACGATTCCGCCGCTGGTCGACTTGCCCGGGCATATGGGCCGCTATCGCGTCCAGCTGGATATCGCGCACGATCCGTGGTTCACCCAATGGTACCATTTTCAGTGGCAGCTGATCGGCAATCTGGGCATCGACCTGTTGGTCATCCCGCTGTCGAAGATCTTCGGCCTCGAGCTGGCAGTGAAGCTGATCGTGATGGCGATTCCGGCACTGACCGTCGCCGGGCTGTTGTGGATCGCGCGCGAGGTGCATGGCCGCATTCCGGCGACGGCGCTGTTCGCGCTGCCGCTCGCCTATAGCTTCCCGTTCCAGTTCGGCTTCATCAACTTCGCGCTGTCGATGGCGCTGGCGCTCAACGCCTTCGCCTTGTGGCTGCGGCTGGGCCGGCTCGACCACATCCGCCTGCGCGCGGCGATCTTCGTCCCGCTGTCGTGCCTGCTGTGGCTGTGCCACACCTATGGCTGGGGTGCGCTCGGCGTGCTCGCCTATTCGGCCGAATTGGTTCGCACGCATGATCGCGGTCGCGGCTGGATCAAATCGGCGTTCATCGCCATCCCACATTGCCTGCCGCTGTGCCTGCCGATCGTCATGATGGTGATCTGGCGCGGCAGCAAGGATGTCAGCGGCCAGACCGCCGACTGGTTCAACTGGCAGCTCAAATGGCGCTGGGTGAAGGAAATCCTGCGTGATCGCTGGAAGACGTTCGACCTCGCCTCGCTGTGCGTCATCGCCTTGTTGCTGGTGAAGAGCCTGCGCGACCGCACGATCAGCTATTCGCGCAACCTGACGTTGTCGGCACTGTTCCTGCTGGGCGTCTATCTCTGCCTGCCGCGCATCGTGTTCGGCTCGGCCTATGCCGACATGCGGCTGGCGCCATTCGTGCTGGCGATCCTGGTAATCGGCCTGCGCGAACGGCATGGCCGCACGATGCGCGACGCCGCCGCGGTCGCCGCGATCGGCCTCGTTTTCACCTTGGTCCGATTCGGCGCGCAGACGGTGAGCTACGCCATGTACGCGCAAACCCAGCGCACCGAGCTCACCGCTCTAGATCACGTGCCCGCCGGCGCGCGTGTGCTGGGGCTGGTCGGCGGCCATTGCTACGATCTGTGGTCGATGTCGCGGCTCGAGCATCTGCCGGCGATGGTAATGGTCAGGAAGCGCGGCTTTTCCAACGATCAATGGGAAATGCCCGGCGCGCAGCTGATGCAGGTCACCTATCATGCCGCGGTGCCGTTCGCGCACGATCCGTCGGAGATCGTCGTCGACCGCCACTGCTGGCACCAATGGTGGTTCACCGCCGATGAGACGCTCGCCCATTTCCCGCGCGGCGCGTTCGATTACGTCTGGCTGATCAACCCGCCACCCTACGACAAGTCGTTGGTCGCCGACATGACGCCGGTGTGGCGTGCCGGCACCTCGGCGCTGTACAAGATACCCGAGAAGACGCCGCCGCTGGCCGAGCGCGAGGCGGCCGCGCTCAAGCTTTCCTGAACGGCATCATCTCGGCGAGGAATTCGCGGTCGACCGCCACCGCCTCGCGTTCGCGGGCGAGGTAATCAGCAACCGCGCGCCGGAAGTTGCGATCGGGAATGTAATGCGCCGACCAGGTCGGCGTCGGCGCATAGCCGCGCGCCAGCTTGTGCTCGCCCTGGGCACCGGCCTCGACCGTGCCGAGCCCCAGCGCGATGGCGGCATCGATCGCCTGGTAATAGCAGAGTTCGAAATGCAGGAACGGCACGTGCTCGGTCGCGCCCCAATACCGGCCGTAGAGCGTATCTGCGCCGATCAGATTGAGCGCGCCGGCGATCGGGCGGCCGTCCCGCTCAGCCAGGATCAGCAGCACCTTGTCCGCCATCCGCTCACCGAGCAGCGAGAAGAACGCGCGCGTCAGGTAAGGTCGCCCCCATTTGCGCGCGCCGGTGTCCTGATAGAATACCCAAAAGGCGTCCCAATCGGCCTCGGTCAGCGCCGCGCCGGTGACATGTCGCACCGTCAGCCCCTCCAGCGCGGTGGCGCGTTCCTTGCGGATCGCCTTGCGCTTGCGCGATGCGAGCGCGCCGAGGAAATCGTCGAACGACCGATAGCCCTCGTTACGCCAATGGAATTGCGTGCCGGCACGGATCAGCCAGCCCGCCGCTTCGAACAGCGGTATCTGATTGGGCGCGACGAAGGTCGCATGCGCGGAAGACAGGCCATGCTGGTCGGTCACCGCCTCCAGCGCGGCGATCAGAGCGGGCGCGGCGTCGGGATCGCGCAGCAACAGCCGCGGCCCCGGTACCGGGGTGAACGGTGTGGCGATCTGCAGCTTCGGGTAATAGCTGCCGCCGGCGCGCTCCCACGCATCCGCCCAGGCGTGGTCGAAGACATATTCGCCCTGGCTGTGGCTCTTGGCGTAAGCAGGGGCGATCGCCGCGGGGCAACCGTCGAGGCCGTCGACGATCACCGGCACCGGCTGCCACCCCGTTTCCGCAGTGGCGCTGCCCGATTCTTCGAGGATCGAGAGGAAGGCATGGCTGACGAACGGATTGCCGGCGCCGGCGCAGGCATCCCAATCCGCGGCCGCGATCGCGCCGAGGCCGGGGGCGATCCGGGCGGTTATCGCGCGCGCCGTCACCGCGGCAGCACCTCGCGGCCGCGGCCGTCCATAAGCCGGCGATGGCGAACGCACAGGTTCAGTCGAGCGTGTCCTTTACCGCCTTGCCGGCCAACAGGCCCAGCACCAGCAGCACCAGGAATATCGCCAGCGCGATGAAGAACAGGATCTTGGCGATGCCGACGAACGCGCCGCCGATCCCGCCGAAACCCAGCACGCCGAGCACCAGCCCGACCACCAGGAAGATGAAAGCCCACTTCAGCATGGCTACCCTCCCAACCGTGACCGACCGTCAACGGCCGGTCACGACCGCGGTTCCTCACGCCTTGCGGCTCGCCTCGAACAGGAACCAGGCGCGCTCCTCGGCGGCGTCGGTCCAGTCGTCCAGCATGCCCGACGTGGCATTGTCCTTCGCGTCGTCGACGATGTCCTTCGCCTCGCGCAACTTCTCGACCAGCTTGCGATTGTCCTCGCGCAGTTCGGCGAGCATCGCCTCGGGCGCGACGAACTCGGCGTCATTGTCCTTGATCGTCTGGTGGCGCGCGATGTCGCCGATCGAGCGCAACGTGGTGTTGCCGGTCTTGCGCACGCGCTCGGCAATCGCGTCGGTGGTGCCCAGGATCTGCGTCGCCTGATCGTCGAGCAGCAGGTGATAGTCCCGGAAATGCGGCCCCGACATGTGCCAGTGGAAATTCTTCGTCTTGATGTAGAGCGCGTAGGAATCGGCGAGGATGCCGTTCAGTGCCTCGGCGACCGTCTTGGCGGCATTCGACTTGATGTCGGTCGGCGTCTTCAGTTCGGCGTCGGGAGTGGCCATCGCAAAGCTCCTGTGGGTGATTTTGGATACGTAACGAAAACGGGCTAGTGCCAGATTGGGTGCGGCCCGCCGATCCGCAATATCCCGCGTCGCGGCAATATCCCGATGGCTGCAATCGATCGGCTGAATGAGCGGGAATAGCTGCGGTGCGCTACAGCAATGGGTCAGAAGACATGCAAATGCAGGCTGCTGCCATGACGCCACCCCCACCTGCGCCGTGTCACCCGTGAGCGATGGCGATCGCCTGCACGTCGTGACCGGCGGCCCCGGGTCGGGCAAGTCGACGCTGATCGCCGCACTCGCCTCTGCGGGCGTGGCGACCAGTGCCGAGGTCGGTCGCGCGATCATCAAGGAACAGATGGCCGCCGGCGGCACCGCGCTGCCGTGGCTCGACCATCATGCCTTCGCCGAACAAATGATCGCGCGCGAGATCGCCGCACATGAGGCGGCGTTGGCGCGGGGCGCGGCGGTGGTGCTGGATCGCGGCGTACCCGACGTGATCGGGTTCCTGCGCACATCGGGGCTGGCGGTGCCGCCGCACATCGACGCCGCGGCATGGCGCCACCGCTACAATTCCCGCGTGTTCATCGCGCCGTGGTGGCCCGAGATCTTCGTCACCGATGCGGAGCGCCGCCAGACGCCCGAGGCGGCGCGCGACACCTACGCGGCGATGGTCGCGACCTATCGCGATTATGGCTACACGCTGGTCGAACTGCCGCGCGCTTCCGTCGCCGATCGGGTGGCGTTCGTCCGCCGTCAGATCGGGGAAGCGCCATGATCCGCCGCCGCTTGGTCATCACCGGCAAGGTGCAGGGCGTATCCTACCGCGACTGGTTCGTCGCGCGCGCCAGCGCGCTCGGCCTCGTCGGCTGGGTCCGCAATCGCGCCGACGGCAGCGTCGAGGCTGTGGCAGAGGGAGCGGCCGACGCCGTCGCAACGATCATCGCCGACGCACGGTGCGGGCCGCCCGCCGCCCGCGTCGCCGCCGTACAGGTCGACGACGAAGTGCCGCCCGCTCCGCTGACCGGCTTCGTGCGGCGCCCGACGGTGTGAACGAACGGCTCGCCTTCGCCGACTTTCGAGGATAGGGTATGGCGATTGCGGATGCGGAGGGGAGCGCAGATGCCCATGAAAGCACGATTCGGGCGCCGCCATGGCTGAGCGTTGGCGGAACTGGTCGGGCAGCGTCACGGCGGCGCCCGCCGCTGTGCTGCGGCCCCGCGACGAGGCGGCGCTGGCCGCCGCGGTAGCCGCCACCGGCCATGTGCGCGTCACCGGCGCCGGCCATTCCTTCATGCCGCTGTGCGCCACCGACGGCCTGCTGCTCTCCCTGGAGGACATGGCCGGCGACCTTACCATCGCGCCCGATCGCCGCACCGTCACCGCGCCCGCCGGGTGGAGCCTGAAGCGCCTGACCGCCGCCTTGTGGGAGGAAGGGCTGTCGCTCGCCAACCAGGGCGACGTCAATCCGCAGTCGCTGGCCGGCGCAACCGCCACCGGCACGCACGGCACCGGCCGCGGGCTGGGTAGCCTGGCGACGATCTGTCGCGCGTTCCGCCTGATGCAGCCGGACGGCACGATTCTCACCTGCTCGCCCCGCGAGAACCCCGAGCTGTTCGAAGCGCAGCGGCTGTCGCTCGGGCTGTTCGGCGTCACGTTGGCGATCGAGATCGAGGTCGTGCCCGCCTATCATCTCGCCGAGCGGATCGAGAAGCGGCGGCTGCCCGAGCTTGTCGAACAGTTCGATACGCTGGCCGATACGCATCGCCATGCCGAATTCTGGCTGTTCCCGCACAGCGACAAGGCGATCGTCAAGACGCTGTCGCTGACCGAGCCGTGCCCGCCGCCGGCCTCGTACAGCGACATGGAGGAAACCGCGTTCGGCCGGGTGTGCGACGTCGGAGCCAGGCTGCCGTTCCTGATCCCGATGCTGCAGAAGGGCATGATGCTGACACCGATGGCGAGCCGGCGGTCGGGGCCGGCGCACCTGATCTTCCCCTCCGACCGCACCGTGCCGTTCGAGGAAATGGAATATGAACTGCCGCAGGCTGCCGGCATGGCGGCGCTGCAGGCGGTGCTACGCTGGATTCGCGACAAGAGCCTGCCGGTCGCCTTCCCGTTCGAATATCGCCTGGTCGACGGCGACGACATCTGGATGAGCCCGATGAACCGAGGCCCCTGCGTGTCGATCTCGATGCACCAGTTCCACAAGATGCCGTGGGAGACGCTGTTCCCAGAGGCCGAGGCGATCTTCCGCGCGCATGGCGGCCGCCCCCACTGGGCCAAGCGCCACACGCTGACCCGCGCCGACGTCGACGCGCTCTATCCGATGACCGAACGCTATCGCGCCGTGCGCCGCCGCGTCGATCCGTCAGGCAAGTTCCTCAACCCCCATCTTGCGGAGCTGTTCGCATGAGCGACGACCGACGACTCCACGGCCATCTGATCGGGCAGCAGGGCTCGCGCCGGTCGCTCAACACGCCCGTGCTGGTGCTCGACCGCGCGGCGCTCGACCGCAACATCGCCGCCATGGCGACACTGGCGAAGGCGCGCGGCGTGGCGTTGCGGCCGCATGCCAAGACGCACAAGAGCGTCGACATCGCGCGGCGGCAGCTCGCCGCGGGCGCAATCGGCCTGTGCTGCGCGAAGTTGGGCGAGGCGGAGGTGATGGTCGAGGGCGGCATGGCCGGCGTGCACATCACCTCGCCGGTGGTGTCGACGCCGGCGATCGAGCGGCTGGTCGCGCTGAATGCGCGCGCCGAGGGGCTGATGACGGTGGTCGATGACCCCGCGAATGTCGCGGCGCTGGATCGTGCGCTGGCGGCCACCGGCAAGCCGCTCGACGTGATCGTCGATGTCGACCCGGGCATCCGGCGCACCGGCGTCGCCTCGGCCGAGGCGGCGGTAGAGCTTGCCCGCGCCATCGCCGACGCACCCATGCTGCGCTACCGCGGCGTGCAATTCTATTGCGGCGTCCACCAGCATATCGAAGCCTTTGCCCAGCGCCGCGCCGCCATCGAGGAACGCACCGATTATCTGCGCACGGTGATCGACGCGCTGACCGCAGTGGGCTTCGCGCCGGAGATCGTCACCGGATCGGGCACCGGCACGCACGCCATCGACCTCGATCTCGGCGTGTTCACCGAACTGCAGGTCGGCTCCTACGTGTTCATGGACCGCCAGTATCTCGATTGCGACCTGACCGGCGACGGCAAGGCGCCGTTCGAGACTGCGCTTTACGTCGACGCACGCGTGGTGAGCGCCAGCGGGCCGGGCATGGCGACAATCGATTCGGGGTTCAAGGCGCTCGCCACTGACGGCGGGCCGCCGCGCGTCGTCGCCGGTGCGGAGGGCGCGCAGTTCATGTTCATGGGCGACGAGCATGGCGCGATCATCGGCCCCGCGCCCGATACCCGCCACGCGATCGGCGATGCGGTGACGTTGGTCGTGCCGCATTGCGACCCGACGGTGAACCTCTACGACAGCTATCATGTCGTCGATGGCGACACCCTGGTCGACATCTGGCCGGTGTCGGCGCGCGGCCGCTCGCGCTGAGGCGCTCAGCCCTCGCCGGCCAGCGGCGCGAAGCGGGCGACCTGGCGTCCGATCAGCGCCAGCTGGTCGAGCACCGCAGGATCGGTACAGCCACCCTCGGCATCGAACTTGGTCAGCTGCGTGTTGATCGCCGCGGCGAACGGCGTCGGCCAGCCGCGCAGCGCATGGACGATCGAGCGCAGCGCCGCGATCGTGCTTCCCGTCGCCTGCCAGCCATAAGCGGTGGTGATCAGGCCGACGGGCAGGTCGGCGAGGTACGGCCGCGGATCGTTCGCCGTTTCCTCCAGCAGGTCGAGCGCGTTCTTGACCACACCCGAAATGCTGCCGTGATAGCCCGGGCTGGCGATGATCACCGCCGAAGCCTCGCGCACGGCATCGACGAAGGCGCGCTCGTCCTCGGTGCGTTCGGCCGCGCGAGGGTTGTAGAGCGGCAGGCGCGCCATGTCCTCGCCGCCGAACAGCCGGGTGCGGAATCCCTGGGCCGCCGCCGCGTCCAGCGCGATGCGCAGCGCGCGCTCGGTCGAAGAGATGCCGCCGATCGTGCCGCCGATGCCGACGACGAGGGGCGCGTTGCGGTCAGATGTCATCGTCCGGGCATAGCCGCCCCCTCCTCGCGCCTCAACCGCGCTGCGGCCGGGGCCGATCTTGTCGCTGCCGGCCGAACGGGTGTACACCGGCCGCTTGCGACGACTGCTTTAGTCGTGTAACACAGTCGCGCCCGCCGGCCGGGCCGGCAGATCGAGACGATGCGCCCTAATCCTTTCGAATCCCAGTCCAGCACGCCCGTCTCGCGGCCCGAGCGGTTCGATCTCGACGACCTGATGGCGCGTGCCGACGCGACGATCGGCTATGACGACCGCGACGCCAATTGGGGCGAGCCGCCCGCGCCGCCCAAGCGACGGACCAGCCGCCTGCGCTGGGCGATGCGGGGCTTCGCTGCGCTGCTGGTGCTGCTGATCCTGGTGATCGGCTGGCTGACGATCACTGCGCCGCTCTCCAAGTCGCTCAAGTCGCCGGCGCCGCCGTCGATCACGCTGCTCGCCGCCGACGGCACGCCGATCGCCCGGCGCGGCGCGGTGATCGGGAAGCCGGTCGATGCGTCGACGCTGCCCGAATACGTGCCGAACGCCTTCGTCGCGATCGAGGACCATCGCTTCTACCACCATTGGGGGATCGACCTGCACGGCATCCTGCGCGCGGCGGTCACCAATTTGCGCGCCGGCGGCGTGCGCGAGGGCGGCAGCACGATCACGCAGCAGCTCGCCAAGAACGCCTTCCTCGACGACAACCGCACGCTGGGCCGCAAGATCCGCGAGGTGCTGATCTCCTTCTGGCTCGAGGCGTGGCTGACCAAGAACCAGATCCTCTCCCGCTACCTTTCCAACGTCTATTTCGGCGACAACGTCTATGGCCTGCGCGCCGCGGCCGAACATTATTTCGATCGCGAGCCCGAGGACCTGACGGTCGGCCAGGCGGCGATGCTCGCGGGCCTCGTCAAGGCGCCCTCCGCGCTTGCCCCCACCGGCAATCTGAAGGGCGCCCGGGCGCGCGAGGCGGTGGTGGTGCAGGCGATGGCCGACAACGGCTTCATCACCAAGAGCCAGGCGCTGCGCGCGCGCCCGGCGGTGCTGCACGTCCGCCGCGTCAAGCAGCTGCCCAACGGCACCTATTTCGCCGACTGGGTGCTGCCCGAGGCGCGCGACACCGCCGGCGAGGTACGCGCCGAGACGACCGTGCGCACCACGCTCGACGTCCGCCTGCAGAAGGCCGCCGAGCGCGCGGTGGCACGCGCCGGGCTCAACAAGGCGCAGGTGGCGCTGGTGGCGATGAAGCCCGACGGCACCGTCGTCGCGATGGTCGGCGGCAAATCCTATAATCAAAGCCCGTTCAACCGGGCGACGCAGGCGCGACGCCAGCCGGGATCGACCTTCAAGCTGTTCGTCTATCTGGCGGCGATGCGCGACGGCCTGACGCCCGAGTCGACGATCGAGGACAAGCCGGTGACGATCGGCAACTGGTCGCCGGAAAATGCCGAGAAACGCTATCGCGGCACGATCACGCTACGCCAGGCGTTCGCGGTGTCGTCCAACGTCGCGGCGGCGCGGCTGATCCAGAAGGTCGGCGTGTCGAGCGTGATCCGCGCCGCACGCGACCTCGGCGTCTCGACGCCGCTGCCCGACGAGGCGACAATCGCGCTGGGCACCGCCAACGTCTCGCTGCTCGAACTCACCTCGGCCTATGCGGCGATCGCGGCGGGGCATTATCCGGTGCAGGCGCAGGGCCTGGCCGATCCGCAGGCGAAGGGCTGGCTCGATCCCTTCCTCCACGGCCCGCACCAGATCGGCGGCCATGTCGATGACGAGATGCACGACCTGCTGGCCGCGTCTGTGGAGGACGGCACCAGCCACCACGCCGCGCTGCCCGGCGTCGCCACCTTCGGCAAGACGGGCACGACGCAGGACAGCCGCGACGCCCTGTTCGTCGGCTTCGCCGGCGATCTCGTCACCGGCGTGTGGGTCGGCAATGACGACGACAGCCCCAACCCGGGCCTCGCCGGCGGCGGCATCCCGGCGCATATCTGGCACGACTTCATGATGCAGGCGCTCAACATCACCCCGCCGCGCGCCGCGCCGGTCGTGGACGAGGCCGATGACGAGGACGCCGCCGACGGCACCGACGGCACCGATGATCCCGATGCCGCGGTGCCCAGCTTCGAGGGCAATCTGACCGGCCTCGGCCTCGACCTGAAGATCGGTCGCGACGGCGACATCAGCCTCACTCGCCATGCCCCCGCACCGGCCGACCGGCCGCGGGCTGCCGATGGCGCGGGCCCGCCGCCCGCACGTCCCGACGACGAGCAATAGCCGCCGCACGCGTGAGTTGACGCGGCCGCCAGGGCGACGCATGGGCGCGACCATGCGCTTCTTTTCGGACAACGCCGCCCCCGTCTGCCCCCAGGTCCTCGAGGCACTCGCCGCGGCCAACACGCTCGACACCGCCTATGACGGTGACCGCTGGAGCGCGATGCTCGACGATCGCTTCTCGACCTTGTTCGGGACCAAGGTGCGCGTGATGTGGGTACCGACCGGCACCGCCGCCAACGCGCTGGCGCTGGCGGCGCTGTGCCCGCCCTATGGCGGCGTCATCTGCCACCGCGACGCGCACATCCAGAACGACGAGGCCGGCGCGCCCGAATTCTACACCCATGGCGCGAAGCTGATGCTGGCCGAAGGACCGGGCGCGAAGCTGACGCCGGAGGGCATCGACGCCGTCCTCGCCGGCATCCGCAAGGATGTCCACCAGGTGCAGCCGCACGCCATCTCGATCACCAACGCGACCGAATATGGCTGCGTCTACACGCCCGAAGAGGTCTCGGCGCTGGGCAAGCTCGCCAGCAAGCACGACCTGGGCCTGCACATGGACGGCGCGCGGTTCGCCAATGCGGTCGCCTATCTCGGCTGCAAACCCGCCGACCTGACGTGGCGCGCCGGCGTCGACGTGTTGAGCTTCGGCTTCGTCAAGAACGGCGGCATGTCGGCCGAGGCCTTGGTGTTCTTCCGCGGCGACCTCGCTGAGGCGAGCCTCTACCGCCGCAAGCGCGCGGGCCACCTGCTGTCCAAGGGCCGCTACCTCGCCGCACAGATCCTGGCGATGCTCGACGACGACCTTTGGCTCGACAATGCGCGCGCCGCCAATGCCGGTGCGGCGATGCTGGCGGCGGCCGCGGGCGACCGACTGGTCTATCCGGTCGAGGCCAACGAGGTGTTCCTGAAACTGACGCCGGAAGAGGCCAAGAGCCTGCGCGACATGGGTTTCGACTTCTACGACTGGGGTGTCGGCGAGGCGCGGCTGGTGATCTCCTGGGACCAGACCGAGGCGCAGATCCGCCCGCTGGCGGACGCCATCGCCGCGCTATGACCGGCAATGGCTGACACCGCAGCGGATATGCGGCCGGTCCAGGCGACACGGCTGGCGATCCTGATCCCGTTCGGCATCGTCACGCTGATCTGGGGCTCGACCTGGCTGGTGATCCGCGATCAGGTGAGCGTGGTGCCGGCGAGCTGGTCGGTCACCTATCGCTTCGGCGTCGCCGGGGTGACGATGCTGGTGCTGGCGCTGCTGCGACGCGAGTCGCTGGCGTTCGACGCGCGCGGCTGGCGATTCGCGCTGGCGATCGGCGCCAGCCAGTTCTGCCTCAACTTCAACTTCGTCTATCGCGCGGAGGAGCATATCACCTCGGGCCTGGTCGCCGTGGTGTTCGCGCTGCTGCTGGTGCCCAACGCGCTCGCGGGGCGAATTTTCCTTGGCCAGCGGCTGGGGCGGCAGCTGCTGGTCGGGTCGGCCATCGCCATGGCCGGCGTGGCATTGCTGTTCGTGCATGAGGCGCGCGCCGCGCCCAACGGCCCGGGCGAGGCGCTGACGGGCATCGGGCTGACGCTGTGCGCGATCTTCTCCGCCTCCACCGCCAACGTGCTGCAGGCGACCGAGACCGCGCGCCGCTATCCGATGGTGCCGATGCTGGCGGTGGCGATGCTGATCGGCACGCTGCTCGACGCCATGGTGGCCTATGGCCTCTCCGGTCCGCCGGTGATCGAGCATCGGCTGACCTATGCGCTCGGCATTCTCTATCTCGGGCTGTTCGGCTCGGCGATCGCCTTCACGCTCTATTTCGGCGTGATCCGCGTGATCGGCCCGGCCAAGGCCGCCTACGCCAGCGTCGTCGTGCCGGTGATCGCGATGCTGCTGTCGACGCTGTTCGAGGGTTATCGCTGGACGTCGCTGGCGGTCGCCGGCGGCCTGCTGACGCTGGCCGGGCTGGTGGTCGCGCTCAAGGCGCGCAGGCCGAACCGGTAATCGGGATAAGCCGGCTTCCAGCCCAGCACCCGCTTCGCCTTGCCGTTCGCCACCCGCCGGTTCTCGGCATAGAAGCCGCGCGCCGCCGGCGACAGATCGTCGAGCGCGACCACCGGCGGCGGCGCCAAGTTGAGCAGGCGGGCGGCGAAGGTCATGACAACGTCCTGCCCGATCGGCAGGTCGTCAGCGAGATTGTAGGCGCCGGGCGGTCCGTCGAAGCCGGCGATCACCCCGGCGACGATATCGTCGACATGCACCCGGCTGAACACCTGGCCGGGCAGCGTGACACGGTGCGCCCGGCCTTGCGCGACACGATCGAGCGGGGAGCGGCCCGGGCCATAGATGCCCGGCAGGCGGAACACCCGCGCGCCGAGTTCCAGCCATGCCGCGTCGGCCCCGGCCCGCGCCTGCCGCCGGCCGCGCCCGACCGGCGCGCTTTCGTCCACCCACGCGCCGCCGGCGTCGCCATAGACGCCGGTCGACGACAGATAGCCGAGCCACGTGTCGACGTCGCTCAATGCCCGCCCATAGCGCGCGAGTACCGGGTCATCCTCGCCCGCCGGCGGCACCGACGACAGGATGTGCGTCGCCGCGGCGAGCGCGGGGAGGACGCGATCCTGGTCGACGAAGGCGATGGCGTCGTCGCCGCCCTCGCGCGTCGTGCCCTGGACCTGCCAGCCCGCCGCGGTCAGCCGTGCGGCAAGCCGTCTCGCGCAATAGCCGAGGCCGAAGATGAATAGCCGTGCCATGCCGCAAGGCCTTAAAGCGTCACGTGCTTCCTCGCCAGAACCGGCGTTGTCGGCGCAACGCCGATCTGCTTGGCGCGTTGGGCCGGCAAACCTATAGGAACGTGATGCTGGACATTCGGAACGCCGCCGCCCCGACCGTGATCCGCCGCGAGGATTACCGCCCGCCCGACTGGCAGGTGCCCGATGTCGCGCTCGATTTCGATCTCGACGCCGCCAGTACCCGCGTGCGCGCGACGCTGTCGGTCACCCGCAACGGCGCGCACGACCGGCCGCTGCGGCTCGACGGTGCGGGGCAGACGCCGCTTTCCGTCACGGTCGACGGCGTCGCCGTCAACGATTGGCAGCTCGACGGCACGACGCTGGTCGTGCCGCTGCCCGGCGAGGCGCATCGCGTCGAAACCGAGGTCGAGATCGCCCCCGATCGCAACACGCAGTTGATGGGACTCTATGCCTCGGGCGGGCTGCTCTGCACGCAATGCGAGGCGGAAGGATTCCGCCGCATCACCTATTTCCCCGATCGGCCCGACGTCCTGGCGCGCTACACGGTGCGGATGACCGCCGACAAGGCGCGCTATCCGGTGCTGCTCGCCAATGGCGATCCCGTGGCGCAGGGCGAGGCCGACGGCGGCCGGCACTGGGCGGAATGGATCGATCCCTTCCCCAAACCCTCCTATCTGTTCGCGCTGGTCGCGGGCGACCTGAAGCCCAACCGCGCGA
Source organism: Sphingomonas sp. (assembly GCA_051955175.1). Lineage (GTDB taxonomy): Bacteria > Pseudomonadota > Alphaproteobacteria > Sphingomonadales > Sphingomonadaceae > Sphingomonas. Next base: position 14,465 of record JBQCHA010000245.1, on the reverse strand, counting down.
CCTTCACGACGATGTCGGGCCGCGCGGTGGAGCTCGCCATCTGGGTCCGCGAGCGTGACCTGCCGCGCACCGACCATGCGCTCAATGCGCTGAAGACGGCGATGGCGTGGGACGAGCGCGTCTACGGCCGCGAATACGATCTCGACGTGTTCAACATCGTCGCGGTCGATGATTTCAACTTCGGCGCGATGGAGAACAAGGGGCTGAACATCTTCAACAGCCGCTATGTGCTCGCCGACCCCGATACCGCCACCGATTACGATTATGACGCCATCGCCGCGGTGGTGGCGCACGAATATTTCCACAATTGGTCGGGCGATCGCGTCACCTGCCGCGACTGGTTCCAGCTGAGCCTGAAGGAAGGCTTCACCGTGTTCCGCGACCAGAGCTTCTCCGCCGACCAGGGATCGGCCGCGGTCAAGCGGATCGAGGACGTGCGCACGCTGCGTGCATCGCAGTTTCCGGAAGACGCCGGCCCGCTGGCGCATCCGATCCGGCCCGATTCCTACCTCGAGATCTCCAATTTCTACACCGCGACGATCTACAACAAGGGCGCCGAGGTGATCCGCATGATGGCGACGATCCTGGGGGCCGAGCGGTTCCGGCGCGCCACCGACCTCTATTTCGAGCGATTCGACGGCACCGCGGCGACCTGCGAGGATTTCGTCCGGTCGATGGAGGAAGGCGGCGGCATCGACCTGTCGCAATTCCGCTTGTGGTACAGCCAGGCCGGCACGCCGCGCGTCTCCGCCACGCTGTCACACGACGAGGGCAGCGATCGCGCCACGCTGACGCTGGAGCAGGCGATGCCCGACACGCCGGGCCAGACCGACAAGCAGCCGATGGTCCTGCCGCTCAAGGTCAAGCTGTTCGGCCGCGGGTCCGCCGCCGAACTGGTGCCCGAGCGACTGGTGCTGCTGACCGACCAACGCGAGGAAATCGCGTTCGAAGGCATCGGCGAGCGCCCGGTGCTTTCGATCAACCGCGGCTTTTCCGCGCCGGTGATCGTGGAGACCAATCGCACCGCGGCCGATCTCGCCTTCCTGTCGGCGCATGACGACGATCCCTTCGCCCGTTACGAGGCGATGCAGCAACTGATGCTCGACACATTGGTAGCGAACGCCGGGCATGGCCGCGGCGATCATGCGGCGGTGATCGAGGCGGTGCGCCACACGCTGGCCGACGACACGCTGGACCCGGCGTTCGTCGCCGAGGCGGTACTGCTGCCGTCCGACAGCTTCATCGGCGACCAGATGGCGGTGGTCGAGCCCGAACGCATCTTCACGGCGCGCGAGGCGCTGCGCCGCGATCTCGGCCGCGCGCTCGCGTCCGAATGGCGCGCCGCCTATGACGCCGGAGCGGGCGAGCCCTATGCCTACAACCCTGCCGCGAAGGGCCGGCGACGGCTGAAGAACGTCGCTCTGGGCTATATCGCGGCGAGCGGTGCGGATGACGCCGACGACCTCGCCTTCCGCCAGTTCGAAAGCTGCGACAACATGACCGACCGCCAGGCCGCGCTGGCGACGCTGGTCAACGGCGAGTCCGACAAGCGGATCGCCGCGCTCGACATCTTCTACAACCGCTATTCGGACAATCCGCTGGTGCTCGACAAATGGTTCTCGACCCAGGCCTTGTCGACCCGCAGCGATACCCCGGCGCAGGTCGAGGAGCTCGCCCGCCACGCCGACTTCACGCTGGCCAATCCCAACCGCGCGCGGGCGCTGATCGGCGCGTTCAGCGTCAACCAGCGCGCCTTCCACGAGCCGTCGGGGCGCGGCTATCGCTTCGTCGCCGACCAGATCATCGCGCTCGACCGGCTGAACCCGCAGACCGCGGCGCGGATGGTGCCGCCGCTCGGCCGCTGGCGCCGCTTCGACGAGACGCGCGCGGCCAAGATGCGCGCCGAGCTGCAGCGCATCCTGGACGCGCCCGGCCTGTCGAAGGACCTGTTCGAACAGGCATCGAAGAGCCTGGAGAGCTGAGCAGCGGCAGGCGTCGCGGGAGACCGTTTCGCCGTCGCGCGTTATCGCGGCATGACCGATGCCGTCGACCAGCGCGCCGAACGCACTCACCGCAAGATCGCCGAGAGCGCGGCCGTCACCCGCGCGAGCGAGGTGAAGCAGGCCGACAGCGCCGACCGGCGCACCCAGCTCGCCGCCGACCGCACCGCGCTTGCGGCGGAGCGCACCTATGCCGCCTGGGTGCGCACCGGGCTCGCGGCGCTGGCATCAGGGATCGGCGCGCGCGCGTTGCTGGAGAAGGTGGTGGTCGACTGGTTGACCGTGGCCACCGGCTGCCTGCTGGTGCTGTTCAGCGCGTTCTGCTTCCTCGCCGCGGTGTGGCGTGAGCTGTTTCCCCGGATCACGCCGGAACATGAGGTGCGCCGCATGCCGTCCCCCTTGCTGATCTCGGTCAACGGCTTCCTGATCCTGGTATCGCTGGCGGCGTTCGCGGGGTTGCTCGCCTCTTCGTAGCCGTACGGCTCGCCCTCACCCTTCCGCGGCTTCGCCGCTCCCTCCCTCTCCCACTCGGAGAGGGAAGGGTGAGCGTGACCTGCCCCCTAAAACAACCGCCCGCCGTTGGGGACCGGCTTGCTGGGCGTGACCAGCACCACATTGCCGTCCTCGTCCGGAAAGCCGAGCGTCAGCACTTCGGACATCATCGGGCCGATCTGGCGTGGCGGAAAGTTGACCACTGCCGCCACCTGCATGCCGACCAGTTCCTCCAGCGCATAACGCGCCGTGATCTGCGCCGACGAGCGCCTGGTGCCGATCGTCGGACCGAAGTCGATGGTCAGCTTGAACGCGGGCTTACGCGCCTCCGGGAACGGCTGCGCATCGACGATCGTGCCGACGCGGATGTCGACCGCCAGGAAATCGTCGAAGCCGATCGGCGTCGCGGCCGGAGCCGCCGGATCATGCGTGACGTGCATCAGAAATCGAGCTTGGCATAATGTTTGGGCGGGCCGATCACCTCCATCCGCTCGGACAGCAGCGGTTGGAAGCTGGGCCGGCTCTTGAACCCGCCGTACCAGCCGGCGGTCTGCTCATGGCCCTTCCAGTCGATCCCACCGAGATAGTCGGCGACCGAGATCTGTGCTGCTGCCGCCAGATCGGCGAGGCTCATCGTCGCGCCGCCCAGCCAGTGGCGGTGATCGAGCAGATAATCGGTATAATCGAGGTGCCGCTCGGCCGCCTTCATCGCCTCGCGCAGGATCTTGGCGTCCGGCGCGGTGCGGTGGACCAGCCGCTTGACCATCCGCTCGTGGAGCAGCGGCGCGGTGACGTCATGATAGAAATGGGTGTCGAACCACGTCACCAGGCGGCGGATTTCGGCGCGATTGGCCGCAGTGCCGTTGATCATCACGGCGCGGTCGATCGTCTCCTCGAAATATTCGCAGATCGCCATCGAATCGATCAGCACCGTGCCGCGCTCGGCGTCGGTCATCACCGGCGTCTGGCCGGCGGGGTTCATGTCGACGAACTCGTCGCGCCGCATCCAGGGCGATTCGCGCACGAGCTCATAGCCCACGCCCTTCTCGCCCAGCAGCAGCCGGACCTTGCGCGAAAAGGGACAGAGCGGGAATTGGTAAAGCTGCCACATGCCGACGCTGTTACGTCAGCATGTGGCAGAGCGGAAGGCCAAGTTATTCCGCCGCGACGAGCGTTTCCGCATCGTCGAGCGGCTGCGGCAGGCGGCTGAGCATTTCCTTCGGCACGACCTGCCAGAAGCGGTCGCGCACCCGGTCCCAATCCTCCAGCAGGCCCAGCGCCCATTTGCTGTCGGTCGCTTCTGCATGCGCAGTGACCAGGTTGCGCAGCACCGATTCCCAGTGAAGCGACGTGAGGCGCTGCCACACCAGGCTGTCGGGATTGGCCTTGCGCGCGAAGCTTTCGTCCTCGTCGTAGACGAAGGCCATGCCGCCGGTCATACCGGCACCGAAGTTGTTGCCGATCCGTCCCAGGATCACCGCCACGCCGCCGGTCATATATTCGCAGCCATTGGCACCGCAGCCCTCGACCACCACGTTGGCCCCCGAATTGCGCACCGCGAACCGCTCGCCGGCGCGGCCCGCAGCGAACAGCGAGCCCGCGGTTGCGCCATAGAGCACGGTGTTGCCGATGATCGTATTGTCCTGGCTGGCGAGCGGCGAGGAGACGACCGGGCGCACGATGATGATGCCGCCCGACAGCCCCTTGCCGACATAGTCGTTGGCGTCGCCGAACACCTCCAGCGTGATGCCCTTGCACAGGAACGCGCCGAGGCTCTGCCCCGCCGAGCCCCGCAGCCGCACCGTGACGTGCCCGTCGGACAGCTTGGACATGCCGAACTTGGCGGTGATCTCACTCGACAGCCGCGTGCCGACCGCGCGGTGCGTGTTCCTGACCGAATAGGTCAGCTGCATCTTCTCGCCGCGCGAGAACACCGCCTGCGCATCCTTGATGATCTGCGCGTCGAGGCTGTCGGGAACGGCGTTCCTGAACATGTTGAGGCTGAACCGCCGCTGCGAATCGTCGGCATCGACCTTGGCCAGGATCGGGTTGAGGTCGAGATCGTCGAGATGCTCGGCGCCGCGGCTGACCTGGCGGAGCAATTCGGTGCGGCCGATCACCTCGTCGAGGCTGCGCACGCCCAGCCGCGCCAGGATGTCGCGCACCTCTTCGGCGATGAAGGTCATCAGGTTGATGACCTTCTCAGGGCTGCCGGTGAACTTGGCGCGCAGCCGCTCGTCCTGCGTGCAGACGCCGACCGGACAGGTGTTCGAATGGCATTGGCGCACCATGATGCAGCCCATCGCGACGAGGCTTAATGTGCCGATGCCGAATTCCTCGGCGCCCAGGATCGCCGCGATGACGATATCGCGCCCGGTCTTGAGCCCGCCGTCGGTGCGCAGCCGCACCCGGCCGCGCAGGCCGTTCAGCGTCAGCGTCTGGTTGACCTCCGACAGCCCCATTTCCCACGGCGTACCGGCATATTTGATGCTGGTCTGCGGGCTGGCACCGGTGCCGCCGACATGGCCGGCGATCAGGATCACGTCGGCATGCGCCTTGGCGACGCCCGCCGCCACCGTCCCGATACCCGCCGAGCTGACCAGTTTGACGCAGACCCGCGCGCGCGGATTGATCTGCTTCAGATCGTAGATCAGCTGCGCCAGATCCTCGATCGAATAGATGTCGTGGTGCGGCGGCGGGCTGATCAGCGTCACGCCCGGAGTTGCGTGGCGCAACTTGGCGATGAACTCGGTCACCTTGAAGCCGGGCAGCTGCCCGCCCTCGCCGGGCTTGGCGCCCTGTGCGACCTTGATCTCGATCTCCTCGCAGGCGCCCAGATATTCGGCGGTGACGCCGAACCGGCCCGAGGCGACCTGCTTGATCACCGAATTGGCGTTGTCGCCATTTTCGTAGGGCGTGTAGCGGCTCCTGTCCTCGCCGCCTTCGCCCGACACCGCCTTGGCGCCGATGCGGTTCATCGCGATCGCCAGCGTCTCATGCGCCTCGGGACTGAGCGCGCCGAGGCTCATGCCCGGCGTGACGAAGCGCTTGCGGATTTCGGTGATCGGCTCGACCTGCTCGACCGGCAGGCCCTGATCGGGGAAGTTGAATTGCAAGAGGTCGCGCAGATAGACCGGCGGCAGGTCGGCCACCCCGCGCGAGAATTGCAGATAGGTCGAATAGCTGTCGGTCGCGACCGCGCTTTGCAGCAGGTGCATCAGCTGCGCCGAATAGGCATGCGTCTCGCCGGTGTGCCGCTGGCGGTAGAAGCCGCCGATCGGCAGCGTCACGACCGCCCGGTCGAACGCCGCCTCGTGCCGCTCGCTGGCGCTGACGTAGAGCGAGGCATAGCCCTCGCCCGAGATCTTGGTCGGCATGCCCGGGAACAGGTCATTCACCAGCGCGCGGGAGAGGCCCACCGCCTCGAAATTATACCCGCCGCGATAGCTGGAGATCACCGCGATCCCCATCTTCGACATGATCTTCAACAGCCCTTCGCCGATCGCGGTGCGATGGTTGGCGAGGCATTGTTCGGGCGTCAGATCGCCGAACAGGCCGCGCGCTTGACGGTCGAGGATCGCCGCTTCGGCCAGATAGGCGTTCACCGTCGTCGCGCCGACGCCGATCAGCACGGCGTAATAATGCGTGTCGAGGCATTCCGACGTGCGCACGTTGACTGAGGCGTAGGAGCGCAGGCCCCGCCGCACGAGGTGCGTATGCACCGCCGCGGCAGCGAGCACGCCGGCAATGGCGAGGCGCTCCGGCCCCACCGCCTCGTCGGTCAGGAATAGCTCGCTCTTGCCCTGACGCACCGCCTGCTCGGCCTCGTCGCGGATGCGCTGGATCGCGGCGCGGAGGCCTTCTGGCCCGCTGCCGGCGCGGAAGGTGCAGTCGATCTCCGCCGCGGCGCCGTCGAAATGCGTCTTCAGCCGCTCCCAATCGGCGCAGGTGAGCACCGGCGAATCGAGCACCAGCACCCGGCTCTGCTGCCCGGCGGGATCGAGGATGTTGGCGAGATTGCCGAACCGCGTCTTGAGCGACATCACATGACGTTCGCGCAAGGAATCGATCGGCGGGTTGGTCACCTGGCTGAAATTCTGGCGGAAGAACTGGCTGATGAGGCGCGGCTTGTCGGAAATCACCGCCAGCGGCGTATCGTCGCCCATCGAGCCGATCGCCTCCTTGGCGCCCTCGACCATCGGCGACAGGATCAGCTCCATATCCTCCAGCGTCTGGCCGGCGGCGACCTGACGGCGCGTGAGCTCGGCGCGGTCGTAGCGGCAGGCGAGTGCCTCATCGCTCGCCGGAGGCAGGTCGTTCATCCGCAGGAAGTCGGCCGACATCGCGGCGTAATCGGCCTCGGCGGCGATGCGATCCTTCACCTCGCGATCGTGCAGCACGCGGCCCTCGTCGAGATCGACCGCGATCATCTGCCCGGGGCCGAGCGCGCCCTTCTCGATGGCCGAACTCTCGGGCACCACCACCATGCCCGTTTCCGAGCCGACGATCAGCAGCCCGTCATCGGTGCGGGTGTAGCGCAGCGGGCGCAGCGCGTTGCGGTCCATGCCGGCCACTGCCCAGCGGCCGTCGGTCATCGCCAACGCGGCGGGGCCGTCCCACGGCTCCATCACGCTGGCGAGGTACCGGTACATCGCCATATGCTCGGGCGGCATGTCGCTGCCCTCGTGCCAGCTTTCGGGCACCAGCATCAACTTGGCGGTCGGCGCGTCGCGGCCGGCGCGGCAGATCGTCTCGAATGCGGCGTCGAGCGCGGCGGTGTCCGAGGCCCCGGCGGGGATCACCGGCTTGATGTCCTCCTGTTGCTCGCCGAACGCCAGGCTGGCCATCTTGATCTCGTGGGAGAGCATCCAGTTCTTGTTGCCGCGGATCGTGTTGATCTCGCCATTGTGCGCCAGGCAGCGGAACGGCTGCGCCAGCCACCACTGCGGGAAGGTGTTGGTCGAATAACGCTGGTGGAAGATCGCGACGCGGCTCTGGAACCGCTCGTCGAGCAGGTCGGGGTAGAACACCGACAGGCTCTCGGCGAGGAACAGGCCCTTGTAGATGATCGACCGGCAGCTGAGCGAACAGATGTAGAAGCCGCTGATCTGCGCGGCGATCACGCGCTTCTCGATCCGCCTGCGGACGAGATAGAGGTTCTTCTCGAACTCGGCCGCGGACTGTTCGTCGGGCAGCGGGCCGGCGATCATGATCTGCTCGATCTCGGGGCGTGTCGCCTGCGCCTTCTGGCCGATCACCGACACGTCGACCGGCACCTGGCGCCAGCCATAGATGGTGTAGCCCGCCTCGATGATCGCGGTCTCGACGATGCCGCGACACGTCTCCTGCGCACCCAGATCGGTGCGCGGCAGGAAGATCATGCCGACGGCGAGCCGGTTGGGCAGCGGGGCGTGGCCCGATTGCTGGATGGCGTCGTCAAAGAACGCGTGCGGCAGGTCGACATGGATACCGGCGCCGTCGCCGGTCTTGCCATCGGCATCGACCGCACCGCGGTGCCACACCGCCTTCAAGGCGTCGATCGCCGACTGCACCACGCGCCGCGACGGCTTGCCATCGGTCGCCGCGACCAGGCCGACACCGCAGGCATCGGATTCGAATTCGGGCCGGTACATGCCCTCACGGGCGAGGCGGGTGCGCTCCGCCTCGGGCGAACGAAGAACGTCGGTCATGCCGCCACCTTTTCAGCTTGCGCGGCGGTGGCCGCCTGCGCCTTCAACCATTTGTGCATCTTGTCGCTGACGTCGCGGCCGTCGCGGATCGCCCAGACGACCAGGCTGGCGCCGCGCACGATGTCGCCGGCGGCGAACACGCCGTCGACATTGGTCATCATGTCCTTGTCGACCAGCAAGGTGCCCCAGCGCGTCACGCCCAGCTCGGGCGCGTCGAACAGCGTCGGCAGGTCCTCGGCATCGAAGCCGAGCGCCTTGATGACGAGATCGGCAGGCTCGACGAAATCCTGCCCCGGCTCGGGCTCGGGCGAGCGGCGGCCGCTGGCGTCGGCCTGGCCCAGCCGCATGCGCTGCGCGCGCACGCCGGTCACCTGCGCCTCCGCATCGAACGCCTGCGGCGCGGAGAGCCAGACGAACTCGACGCCTTCCTCCTCGGCGTTGGCGACCTCGCGCTGCGAGCCCGGCATGTTGGCGCGGTCGCGGCGGTAGAGGCATTTGACCGACGTCGCGCCCTGACGGACCGCGGTGCGGACGCAGTCCATGGCCGTGTCGCCGCCGCCGATCACCACCACGCGCTTGCCGGCGGCATCGAGCGAGCCGTCGTCGAACGCCGGCACGGCGTCGCCGAAGCTCTTGCGATTGGACGCGGTGAGATAGTCGAGTGCCTCGACGATCCCGGTGCTGCCGACGCCCGGCGCGCGAATCTCGCGCGGCTTGTAGACGCCGGTGGCGATCAGCAGCGCGTCATGGCGCTGGCGCAGTTCCGCGAGACTGGCGTCGCGGCCGACCTCGAAGCTTTCGTGGAACACCACGCCGCCGGCCTTCAGCCGCTCGACGCGGCGCATGATCACGTATTTCTCCAGCTTGAAGCCGGGGATGCCGTAGGTCAGCAGCCCGCCGGCGCGATCATGCCGGTCGTAGACATGCACGTCATAACCCAGCGACCGCATATAATCGGCGGCGCTGAGCCCGGCCGGCCCGGCACCGATGATGCCGATCGACTGGCCGCGCGCCGGGCCGGGCTGCAGCGGCTCGACCCAGCCTTCGTTCCACGCGGTGTCGGTGATGAACTTCTCGACCGAGCCGATCGTGACGGCTCCGTGGCCGGAGAATTCGATGACGCAATTGCCCTCGCACAGCCGGTCCTGCGGGCAGATGCGGCCGCAGATCTCCGGCATGGTCGAGGTGGCGTTGGAGAGCTCATAGGCTTCGCGCAGACGACCCTCGGCGGTCAGACGAAGCCAATCGGGGATGTGGTTGTGCAGCGGGCAATGAACCGAGCAATAAGGCACGCCGCATTGCGAGCAGCGGCCGGCCTGTTCCTCGCCCGTTGGCAGCGCGTAGCGCTCGGCGATCTCCTGGAAGTCGTGCGCGCGCGCCTCCGCCGGGCGCTTGGGCGGGTAGACCTGCCCCCGCTCGACAAACTTCAACATTGCGTCCTTGGCCATCATGCACGTCCCATTTCGATTGGGCGCACCTTTAGGGCATCCAGGACACAGAGTCACGCAAAAATAGGCTGATAGGACAGCTATCTTTACCTATTTGGCGGATAACATCGTCATCCTGGTTGCTTCCCCTCGTCCTCTGAATAGATGAAGGTCCGTTTCGGACTTATCGCATCAGCAGCCAGATCAATGCCGCACCGCCAGCGACGATCCGGTACCACGCGAATGGCTCGAAGCCATGGCGGCTGACGATGCCAACGAACCAACGGATCACGACCAGCGCGACGACGAACGCCACGGCGAAGCCGACGCCGATCAGGCCCCAGCCGATACTCTGCGTGGCGAGCGCATGCCGGTATTTCCACAGCTCGACCGTCGTCGCGCCGAGCATGGTCGGGATCGCCAGGAAGAAGCTGAACTCGGCCGCCGTGCGCCGCTCGACGCCCAGCGCCAGCGCGCCCATGATCGATGCGCCCGAACGGCTGACGCCCGGCACCATCGCCAGGCACTGGATGAAGCCGATGGCGATCACCCGGCCGATCGGAATCTCGGCGACGCCAACCACATCGTGCGACTTGATCATCCGTTCCAGCGCGATGATCGCGATGCCGCCGACGATCAGCGCCACCGCCACCACCTTGGGCGCGCCGAGCAGCTCCTCGATATAGGAATGCAGCGCCAGGCCGATGATCGCAGCCGGGATGAACGCGACCACCACGTTGCGCGCGAACCGCCAGGAGATCGGCTCCATCCGGACCATGCCCTGGCCGACAGCCCAGAAGGTCCGCCAGTAGAGCAAGATCACCGCCAGGATCGCGCCCAGCTGAATGACGATGTTGAACACCGCCCATTGCTCGGCCGAATAGCCGAACAACTCGCTGGCGAGGATCAGGTGACCGGTCGACGACACCGGCAGGAATTCGGTCAGCCCCTCGACGATGCCGAGCAGGATGGCGGTAACGAGCAATGGCATGGGTGCGCCCTTGAAGCGGGTGGCCGGGAAAAGGCCGGCCCGCGGGCACGGCCGCGGAAGGTGCGGATCAGGCGGCTTCGTCGATCTCGGCGAAGCGCCCGTTGCGACGATAACGGACCAGCCAGTTGGGCGCGACCGCGGACAGCGGCGTCGGGTTGATGCCGAACGCGGCGAAGCCGTCGGCGCCGTCGCTCACCACGTTGTCATGCTGCAGCATCATCCACTGATCGCGGGTGATCGGCGCGCCGGGTAGGAAGCTGGCGCTGGCGAGCATGCTGCCGACCGAATCGGACAGGTGCAGGAAGGCAGGATCGCGGCCGATCTCGCGCGCCGTCCAGCGCATCAGTTCGCCCATCGTCATCACGTCAGGACCGCCGAGCTCGAAGGTGCGGCCGCCGAACCGGTCGGGATCGGCCACCGCCCTGGCCGCTGCCGCCGCGACATCGGCGGCGAACACCGGCTGAAACTTGACGCCGGCGCGCAGCACCGGGACGACGTGGATCAGCGGCAGCGCCGCCGCCTTGGCAATCATCTCGGCAAAGCGATTGATGAACTGGTCCTCGCGCCCGAAGATGATCGAGGGGCGCAGGATCGTGGCAGCCGGAAAGGCCTGGCGCACCGCCGCCTCGCCTTCGCCCTTGGTCCGGCCATAGCGCGACGCCGAACCGGTATTGGCACCGATCGCCGAGAGATGCACCAGCGCGCGGACCCCGGCGGCAGCGGCGGCATGTGCGACGTTGCGCGCGCCGTCGACATGCACACCCTGCATATCGCCCGACAGCAGCCCGACCAGATTGACCGCCGCATCGGCGCCGTGGAGCGCGCGCGCCACCGTATCGGCCTTGCGCACGTCGGCGGCGACGAACTGGATCTGCCCCAGCGTGCCCAGCGGCTTCAGGTAGAAAGCGTGGCGCGGATCGCGCTCGGCGATGCGCACGCGCGCGCCGGCCTGCAGCAGCGCCTGCGTGACGTAGCGGCCGACGAACCCGCCGCCGCCGAACAGCGTGACCAGAGTACCGTTCATGGTGTGTCAGCCCTTGTCCTGTTTCGCCCCTGCCCTAGACCGAGGGGAAACGCGGCTCAAGACCCGGCTCGGCCGCCCCAGCCCAGCGTCGCCAGCACGGGGAAGTGATCGGACGGATAAAGCGTGCCGCGGTGCGTGGTCGACGTCACGTCGGTCAGCGGGGTGAAGCCGCGTTCGAAGATCCAGTCGATCCGGTTGGTGGCCTTCCCGCTATAGCCCTGGAAGGTGGCGTCGGGGCCGCCGGGGTTCGACACGGCCTTGCGCACGTCGGTCATCGCCTGCGACACCAGGGCGTAGCTTTCGCTGTCGGGCGTGGTGTTGAAATCGCCGGTCAGCACCACCGGCAGCCCCTGGGCATCGATCCGGGCGATCTGGTCGATCAGCACTTTGGCGGATTTGGTGCGCGCCGGCTCGTCCTGGTCGCGATAGGGGAAATGCGTGTCGAACAGATAGAAGCGGCGGCCGCTCGCCTTGTCCTCGAACAGACCCCAGGTCGACATGCGCGGGAATGGCGTGCCCCAGGAATTGCTGCCCGCCACGTCGGGCGTTTCGGACAGCCAGAAATTGCCCATGTCGACCAGCTTCAGCCGGTCGCGGCGGTAGAACACGCCCATATGCTCGTCGGCATGGCCGCCCTGGCGATCGATGCCGAACCAGGCATAGCCGGGCAGGCGCCGGACTATATAGTCGCCCTGCATCTGCGACAGTTCCTGCGTGCCCATCACGTCGGGATGCGCCGCGCGGATCGTCGCGATGAACAGCTCGCGCCGCTTCGGCCACGCCTCCCGCCCGTCGTCGACGTTGATCGTGGTGCGCACGTTGAAGCTCATCACCCGCAGCGGCGCGGGCGGCGACGCGGCGACGGCGGGGGCGGTGAAGACGAGCGCGAGCGACAGCGCGGCGAGACGGCGGAGGGCAGTGACCATGCCGCCAGCCTAATCCGGCGGCCCGACGATGCAACCGGATAAGCCAAACAATTTGCCGAAAGCCTCAGCCGCCCTCCAGCGCGCGCTGACGGCGGCGCTGCACCGAGCTGCCGATGCCCATCGCCTCGCGATATTTGGCGACGGTACGCCGGGCGATGTCGAACCCCCGCGCCTTCAGCAGCTCGACCAGGGTATCATCGGACAGGATCGCCTTGCCCTCGCCGGCGATCAGCGTGCGGATCGCGCTCTTCACCGCCTCGGCCGAAACGGCGTCACCGCCGTCGGCCGACTGGATCGCCGAGGTGAAGAAATATTTGAGCTCGAACAGGCCGCGCGCGCAGCTGAGATATTTGTTCGACGTCACCCGGCTGACGGTCGATTCGTGCATTTCGATCGCGTCCGCGATCTGGCGCAGCGTCATCGGCCTCAGGTGCGCCACCCCTTTCAGGAAGAATTCCTCCTGCTGCTTCACGATTTCGGTCGCGACCTTGATGATCGTGCGCTGGCGCTGATCGAGCGCCTTAACCAGCCAATTGGCGCTGGCGAGACAGTCGGACAGCCACGCCTTCGACGCCTTGTCGCGATTGCCGGCGGAAAGCTCGGCATAATAGCGGCGGTTGACCAGCACCCGCGGCAACGTGGCGGCGTTGATCTCGACCGCCCAACCCGCGCGGCGGCGGGCGACGAACACATCGGGCACCACCGCCTGCACCGCCTCGCCGCCGAAGCGCAGGCCGGGCTTCGGATCATAGCCGCGCAGCTCGCGAATCATGTCGGCAAGGTCTTCGTCGTCGACGTCGCACAGCCGACGCAGCCGCGGCAGGTCGCCGCGCGCGACGAGGTCGAGATGCTCGATCAATCGCGCCATGCAGGGATCGTAGCGGTCTGCCTCCTTCGCCTGCAGCGCCAGGCATTCGGCAAGGCTGCGCGCACCGACACCGGTCGGGTCGAACGTCTGGATCGCCGCCAGTACCGCCTCGACGCGCGCCAGCGGCACGCCCAGCCGACCGGCGATATCGAGTAGCGGCACCGTCAGATAGCCCGCCTCGTCGATCTGGTCGATCAGGTGCGTGGCGATCAGCATGTCGGTGCCGTCGAACATCGTGCCGGCCTGGGCGAGCAGGTGGTCGGCGAGGCTCTCGCCGGGTGCAGCCAGCGCGTCGAGCCCGGCCCCCTCCCCATCACCGGCGCCACCCGATGTCATAGCGTCGAGGCCGAGCGCACCGTCGAGCCCGCCGGCAAGGTCGGCCGGGCTGTCGTGGTGGAAGCTCTCCGCGGCGAAATCGACGTCGAGTGCGGCCTCCTGGCCATCACCGCGCCCCTCGATCAGCGCATCGGCGCCCGACGGTTCCGCCGAGTCGGGGAGGTCCGCGTCGCCGTCGCCGGCATCCGATTCGTCATCGCCGGAAGCGTCCTCGCCGCCGGCTTCGAGCAGCGGGTTCTTCTCGATCTCCTCGGCGATGACCGCTTCGATCTCGAGGTTGGACAGCGCCAGCAGCCGGATCGCCTGCTGCAGCTGCGGCGTCATCACCAGCGACTGCGTCTGGCGCAGGTCGAGACGCGGCGCCAGGCTCATGCCCGCCCCCCGGGCCGCGTCGCGAGGGTTCCGGCGGTCCTGAGACCGGTCGCCGAACCGCGCGATGCGGACGAGGGGAGCGCGCCCGGCATTGCGCTAGAGCGAGAAGCCCTCGCCCAGGTAGAGCCGCCGCACATTGGCGTCTGCGACCAGCTCGTCAGGCGATCCGGTGAACAGCACGCGACCGTCGTAGATGATGTAGGCGCGATCGACGATGTCGAGCGTCTCGCGCACGTTGTGATCGGTGATCAGCACGCCGATGCCGCGGCTGCGCAGGTCCTTCACGAGGTCGCGGATATCGGCAATCGAGATCGGGTCGATGCCGGCGAACGGCTCGTC